>JACKOW010000007.1 GCA_024234055.1 Rhodanobacteraceae bacterium | reverse complement strand
CTGGAAGCCGATTACTGATGACCAGTGAGGTTCAGATGTCGCAGATGTCTGCTGGCGCGCGCATGCGCGCGGCGATGCAAGCCGAAAAGCCCCTGCAACTGCCGGGCGCCATCAATGCCTACAGCGCAATGCAGGCCGAACGGGCAGGTTTCAAGGCGCTGTATGTGTCTGGTGCGGGTATCGCCAACGCCAGCTATGGCTTGCCGGACCTGGGCATGACCAGTCTCGACAATGTCTGTGAAGACATTCGTCGCATCAGCGGCGCCACCGAACTGCCGTTGCTGGTCGATGCCGATACCGGCTGGGGTGCGGTGTTCAACATCCAGCGCACCGTCAAGGAATTCATCCGTGCCGGTGCTGGCGCCTGCCATATCGAGGACCAGGTGCAGGCCAAGCGTTGCGGTCATCGCCCGGGCAAGGCAGTGGTGGCCAAGGAAGACTTCGCCGACCGCATCAAGGCCGCCGTGGATGGCCGCACCGATGCCGATTTCGTCATCGTCGCCCGTACCGATGCGCTGGCGGTGGAGGGGATCGACTCGGCACTGGAGCGGGCGCAGCTGGCGCAGCAGGCAGGTGCTGATGTGATCTTCGCCGAGGCCTGCACCACCCTCGACGACTATCGACGCTTCATTGCCAGCGTGAACATCCCGGTGCTGGCCAACCTGACCGAATTCGGCAAGACGCCTTACTTCACCGTGGGCGAACTGGCCGAGATCGGCGTGTCCATGATCATTTATCCGCTGTCGGCCTTCCGGGCCATGGCGCGGGCGGCCGAAGGCATCTACACCGCCATCCGCGAGGAAGGCACCCAGAAGAGCGTGGTCGATCGCATGCAGACCCGTATGGAGTTGTACGAGGTGCTGGGTTATCACGATTACGAGCAGAAGCTCGATCAGCTCTTCGGCAAGGACTGAGGAGCGGTGTCTGGTCGCGACCCGAGGTCGCTCCTACAAGCGGCGATGCCTTTCGTAGGAGCGACCTTGCGTCGCGACCGTGGTATCGGGCAGCGGTGGCGAAGATCGGGAACCGCGGTGAGCTGCCGGCAGAAGCCGAACGCGGAGTACGCAAAGAGGCGCTGAGAACGCAGAGAGGAGCTTGTCCAGATCCACTTTGCTTTTCTCCGCGTTCTCGGCGGCCCTCTGCGTTCTCTGCGTTGATGCTCTTGCCCACCGGCGAGAGACACGAGCGCAGCCGGCTGTTGAACCCCGCTCCGCAAGCACACTTAGTCGCATCTGCTGGCGCTCTTGAGGAGGTACGCTAGACCGCAGGATTTCGGGCTGCGGGGGTGTGGTCGATGCGAAAGCTGTGGCAGAGCGCTTGCGCATTCTGCTTCATGCTCGGCGGCTGCATGGCCGTAATCGCTGCGCCGGCCTTGATCGGCACACCGCCGACGGCGCGTTATGTGCCCGAGCTGGATGTCATTCCGCAGAATTTCGCCATCGTTCGCGACTCCCGCGGCCTGGTCTATGTCGGCAACACCAATGGCGTCATGGAATTCGATGGCGAGCGCTGGACGCTGATTCCCATGGTCAACCGGGAGATCGTGCGCTCACTGGCGGTCGACGCCAATGACCGGGTCTACGTCGGCGGCTACAACGCCTTTGGCTATCTGGATCGGGACGAATTCGGACAGACCCGCTACGTGGATCTGACACCGCGATTCGCCGAGTTCATTACCAATCCGGAGTTTGCCGACATCTGGGACACCTTGGTGACGCCCGAGGGCGTCTATTTCCGGGCTCTGCGGCAGGTCTTTCTGTGGAACCCCGCGGATGACTCCGTGCGTCATTGGCAGCACGAAGGGCGCTTTGGTGCGATCACGCTGACTGACGCCGGCACCTTGCTGCAGTTTCGCGGCGAGGGTTTCAGGGTGCGCCGAGGCGAGGATTTCGTTCCCTTGGCCGGCACCGAGTCGCTGTCCGGATTGATCGTCGGCCTGGTTCCCTTGGTCGACGGTGGCTACCTGGGCTTTGGCGTCGATGGCGTCTGGCGCCGGCTGGACGTGGACGGGAACGTCCGGCTGCTCAAGATGCCCGAGGGAATGCCGCCGTCATCGGAGTTCAATGCAGCGGCCAGGCTGGACGACGGCAGTATCGCCTTTGCCTCCGGAGATGGTTTGCTCTACCTCGTTGACCCGCTACGCCACGGGATGCAGCGATTCAAGCTCGATCCCGGCTTTCTGTCAGGCATCTATCCCACCGGTGACGGCGGTTTTCTGGTGTCGGGAAATTCCGCCATCTATCGGGTGTCCTGGCCTACCGAATGGGCCGTGCTGGGCGATGAACATGGCGCCGAGGGCAGCATGTTCGACATGGCCACCTGGGCCGGATCGGAGTATCTGTTGTCGAGTGCAGGCGCGGCCCGATTGATTCCGCAAGAAGGGGCCCCGCCACGGTTCGAAACGGCGGAATGGGGAACCAAGCTTGCCTACGGATTGATAGAGATCGACGCCGAACGTGCGCTGCTGGCTGAAAGCCACAAGCTGATCCTGGTGGATCGCGGCAAGCGTGTCGACTTAGGTGACGGCCTGATCTACCCTCGGAGTTTTCTCGCCTCGCGCTTTCGGCCGGGCCGGATCTACGTTGGCACTGAATCCGGGCTGCGCATCGTCGAGGTGAAGGCCGACGAGGTACAGATTTCAGGTCCTGACCTGCTCGGCAAGGATCTGGGTGTGATCGACCTGGTCGAGATCTCCGAGCAGGAATTGTGGCTGGGCACCCGCCGGCAGGGTGTCTGGCAGGTGCATCTGGATGCCAACGGCGCCATTGATCGACAGCAGCGATTCGGACCTGAGCAGGGGCTGAAACTCGGAGTGATCGGCATGGCCGGCCTGCTGCGACTCCAGGATGGTCGGCTGATCGTGAGTACGCACGAGGGTTTTTTCCGATTCTCCGAGGGCAGGTTCGAGCCTGAGGACATGGACGGTCTGGCCGCACAACGAAATCCGGAGGAACTGCTGTCACTGGCGCAATCGCCCGGGGGCGAACTCTGGGCCGTGGGTGTCGGCCGGCTGTTTCGCCGCGCAGAATCAGGACAATGGCGTCTGCAATCGGTAGGGGGTTTGCGCCGAGGTGCCTTCGAACAGGTCCATTTCCGCGCCGGGGGCGGAGTCATCGTGGTGGCCAGCCAGTCGCTTCTGTTGTTGAACCCACACACGGACGGCGAGCGACCTTCGCGTCCGCAACTGCTGTTGCGTTCGGTGGCGCGCGCGCTGGCCGACGGCGGTCGGGAACTGTTGCCCTTGCATCCCGAGCAGGCCGTGCACCTGCCCTATGCCGACTTCGGGGTGCAGTTTCAGTTTGCCTTGCCGGACCTGGCCTATCCCCGCGGTCGTGCCTACCAGGGTCGGCTGGTGGGCTACGAGACCGAGTTCTCGGAATGGTCCAGCGCCCGCGCTTACCTGTATTCGCGACTGTCGCCGGGTGCCTATGCGCTGGAGGTGCGGGCGCGCGACGGATCCGGAAACATCAGCGCCATCGAGCCCTACCGGCTGGTGATTGATCCGCCCTGGTACCGCGCCAGCTGGGCGTTGCTGCTGTGGATCCTGTCCTCCGTGGCGATCCTCGGCTGGCTGGTGCAGAGCATGATCCGGCGTCGCACCCAGAAGCTTGCGACCGAAACCCGTCGCCTGGAATCCATGATCAAGGCCCGTACGCGGGATCTGGCGAGTGCCAATCAACGGTTGGAGCTGATGGCCAATCTGGACGGGCTGACCGGTATTGCCAACCGCCGCAAGCTCGATCAGTTCCTCGAAG
Source organism: Rhodanobacteraceae bacterium (assembly GCA_024234055.1). Taxonomy (NCBI): domain Bacteria; kingdom Pseudomonadati; phylum Pseudomonadota; class Gammaproteobacteria; order Lysobacterales; family Rhodanobacteraceae; species Rhodanobacteraceae bacterium. The sequence continues at coordinate 215,694 of JACKOW010000007.1, read as the reverse complement.
AAGCCTGGCGGCAAGGTCGCGAGCAACAACGCCGACTGGCCTTGCTGGCCATCGATGTGGACCACTTCAAACGCTACAACGATAGCCATGGGCATCTGGCCGGCGATCAGTTCCTGCGCGACCTGATGCCGATACTGGGGAATTGCCTGCGTCGCGACCAGGATTTGCTGGCGCGCTACGGCGGCGAGGAGTTTGTCGCGGTGATTCCAGGGGCCGACAGCCAGACCGCGCTGGCCGTCGCCGAACGCATGCGCAGCGAAGTCTCCGCAGCGAATCTGGGTGCCAGCATTTCCATTGGCGTGGCCAGCGTGGTCCCCGGCCTGGGCGAGGTCAGCGAGTTGATCGAGGCGGCTGATGCCGCGCTGTATGCGGCCAAGCATGCGGGGCGCGATCGGGTGGTTGCCGCACCAGAAACTCAGGCCTGAGTCCCGCGTGGAACTCGGCAGGGAATGTCGGGACAAGTCGGCGTCTGTGATAGCCCTAGGCCCGTAGCCTTTTCCCCGTGCCCCGCACTCAACGCCCCCAAGCCTGACTGAATCAAGGCAGTTGGGGTCGGGCTGAGCTTCGCTTCCACGCGCACTTCCGTATGCTGCCGGCCACGGCCGCACAGGAGTAGACGGAATGAGCGAGAGCGAGTTTTACGATCGCAAGACGCGCCAGCTGCGTCTGCTCTCCGAAGCCCTGGAAAGCGGGCGACTGGCGCCGGTCAAGCGCATGTTGGACACGCTCACGGCCGGTGAGATCGCGCGGGTGCTGGAATCACTGCGGCCTGACAAGCGCCGTGTGGTCTGGGGTCTGGTCGATCCGGACGATGATGGTGAGGTGCTGGTCCATGTGGCTGACGAGGTGCGTGACAGCCTCGTGCGCGAAATGGACAACGAGGAACTCATCTCAGCACTGAATTCGCTGGATATCGATGACCTCGCAGATCTGGTTGAAGACCTGCCGCAGCAGCTGATCGAGGAATTGCTGCGGGGCATGGATCGCGAGAACCGCGATCGCCTGGAGCAGGTGCTGTCGTACCCGGAAGACAGCGCCGGCCGTCTGATGAACACCGACGTGATCACGGTGCGCGCCGACGTCGCCGTCGATGTGGTACTGCGCTTTCTGCGCATGCACGACGAGATGCCCGAACACACCGATCATCTGTTCGTCATCAATCGCAATGGCCGCTACATCGGTCGGGTGGCGCTGACTGCGCTGCTGACCTCGGCGCCCGAGCGCACCATTGCCGAAATCGTCGATGACTCGCACCCGGCCATCCGCGCCAGTGCCTCGCTGGAACACGTAGCCGAGGAATTCGAGAACAACCGCTATGTGTCGGCCCCGGTGGTCGATGGCGACAACCGCCTGGTCGGCCGTATCACGGTCGACGACGTCATCGACCTGGTACGCGACCGCGCCGAGCACGATCTGATGTCCATGGCCGGCCTCAATGAAGAAGAAGACATGTTTGCGCCAGTGGCGCTGGCCAGCAAGCGCCGCGCCGTGTGGCTGGGCATCAATCTGCTGACTGCCTTTCTGGCCGCCTGGGTGATCGGCAAGTTTGCCCACACGCTGGAACAGATCGTGGCGCTGGCGGTGCTGATGCCAGTGGTGGCCAGCATGGGTGGCGTGGCTGGCACGCAGACGCTGACGCTGATCGTACGCGGCCTCGCTCTCGGTCAGGTCAGTTGGGACAACGCCCGCGATCTGGTCTCTCGCGAACTGGCCATCGGTGCCCTCAACGGTCTGCTCTGGGCGCTGGTGATCGCGCTGGTGGCCTGGGCCTGGTTTGGTGACTGGCGCATTGCAGCGGTCATCGCCGCTGCCATCATCATCAACTTGCTGTTCGCGGCCTTCTCAGGCGTGCTGATACCGCTGGTGCTCAAACGCTTTGCCGTCGATCCAGCCCTGGCCGGCGGCGTGGTGCTGACCACCGTTACCGATGTGATCGGATTCCTGGCGTTTCTGGGGCTGGGGACGATGTTTCTGCTGTAGCGTTTGGCGAGGGCACGAGGGCAAGAGGGCAGGAGGGCACGAGGGCGAGAGGGCACGAAACGGCGCGGAGCATCTGCCTTCCCTGTGGGAGCGGGCTCTGCCCGCGACTGCTTCCAGACAACCCCGGGAAGAGCTCGCGGGCAGAGCCCGCTCCCACAGGTGGCGCCAGCAGCGTGCACTGTGCCAGCCTTTTCGTGCCCTCGTGCCCTCGTGCCCTCGTGCCCTCGTACGCCGTCCTCAGCGCAAGCCAGTCTCGTTGCGGGCGATCACCAGGCGCTGGATCTCGCTGGTGCCTTCGTAGATCTCGGTGATCTTGGCATCGCGGAAATAGCGCTCCAGCGGCATTTCCTTCGAATATCCCATGCCGCCGTGGATCTGGATGGCCTGGTGGGTGACGAACATCGCCGTTTCCGAGGCAAACAGCTTGGCGCAGGAGGCTTCGGTGGAGAAGCGGGCGCCAGTCTTCATCGACTGCTGCTTGGCCCAGGCGGCGCGCAGGGTCAGCAGCCAGGCGGCGTCGATGCGCATCTTCATGTCGGCAATCTTGGACTGGATCATCTGGAAGGAGCCGATCGACTGACCGAAGGCCTTGCGGTCGCGGGCGTAGACCAGACTGGCCTCGTAGGCAGCTCGGGCCAGACCAACCGCCTGCGCGGCGATGCCGATACGGCCGGCATCGAGCACGCCCATCGAGATCTTGAAGCCATCGCCTTCCTTGCTGATGCGGTCTTCAGCGGGGATCTTGTAATCGGTGAATTCGATCTCGCAGGTGGCCGAGGCGCGGATGCCGAGCTTGGGTTCGGTCTTGCCGCGATGGAAGCCTTCACGCTCGGTGTCGACGATGAAGGCGCTGATGCCCTTGGCGCCGCGGGTCGGATCGGTCATTGCGAACAGCATGATGTACTTGGCCACCGGGCCCGAGGTGATCCAGCTCTTCTTGCCGTTGACGGTGTAATAGCTGCCATCGGGCGAAGCGACGGCACGGATGCGCATCGAGGACGCATCCGAACCCGATTGCGGTTCGGTCAGGGCAAAGGCGCCGATGGCCTTGCCGGTGGCAATCGGCGTGACATAGCGATGCTTCTGCGCTTCGTTGCCGTACTTCAGCAATCCATTGCAATAAAGCGTGTTGTTGACACTCATGATCGTCGAATGAGCGCAGTCGGCCGCGGCGATTTCGATCATGGCCAGGGCATAGGCGATCGAATCCAGCCCGGCGCCGCCGTACTCCTGGGGCACTTCGATGCCCATCAGCCCGTTTTCGCCCAGGACCTTGATGGTTTCCATCGGAAACTCGCCACTCTTGTCGAAATCGGCGGCGATCGGTGCAATGCGCTCGGCGGCAATGCGCCGGGCAATGTCCTGGATCATCAATTGCTCTTCGGTGAACGCAAAGTTCATGGTGTGCTTGACTCCGACAGGGGGGAAGAGGGCGGCGCGTACGCGCTGAATGTCCCGATTCTATCCCGTGACGCATCACGGATCCGCAAAAAACGGCCGACGTGCCCGCGTTGGGTCTGCGCAGCCGGCCCCAGCGCAAGCCACATGCCTATACTTCGCGGCTACGAAACAATGGACCAGACGCCGATGAGCTTGTGGAAATCGATCACCGTCGCCTTGCTGGCAGTCCTCGCCGGTGCCTGCGCCACAGCGCCCAAGCCAGTGGCGGTCGAGGCACCGCGCGCGGCCGTCAGCGGCAATCTGGTCCTGGACGGCGTGCCCGAGCGCTCGGCCGAGCTCGGCGAGCGACTGGCCCGCTACCAGAACACGAGGCCGGCCGATCTGCTCGGGTGGCTGCCGGATGATTCGGGCATTCTGGTGTCGCTGCGTTTCGGCGACGTGCCCCAGCTGGCCAGGATCAACCAGCCCGATGGCATGCGTACACAGCTGACTTTCTTTGACGAGCCGGTGGTGCAGGCCTGGATCAGTCCGAATCCTGCGGTCAATGGCGCCATCTTTGCCAAGGATGTGGGTGGCAACGAGTACTACCAGCTGCACTTCCTGAGTTTTGCCGATGGCCGCACGCGCATGCTGACTGATGGCAAATCGCGCAATGAAAGCGTGGTCGTGGCCCCCGACGGCCGACATTTTGCCTATTCCAGCACCGCCCGCAACAGTCGCGACTTCGATATCTGGGTGGGCGACATGACCGATATCGAGCCGCATCGGCTGGTGCTCAAGGAAGGCGGCTCCTGGTACCCGCTGGATTTCTCGCCGGATGGCAGTCAATTGCTGGTGCAGCAACGGTTCTCGATCAGCGATGCCCGCATCTTCGTGCTGGACATCGGCACGGGTCAGTTGCGCCGACTGCAAGTGGGTGGCGACACCAGTTTCGACGGCGACGCCCGCTTTGACCGTGACGGCCGCAATGTCTTCGTGATCAGTGACGCCCTCGGGGAGTCGGTGGGTCTGGTGCGCATCGAAATGGATACCGGTGTGGTGGTGCCACTGTTCACGCGCGACATCTGGGATATCGAAGGCATCGATCTGAGCGCCGACGGGCGCTATCTCGCCGTATTGCGCAACGTGGATGCGAGCAGCACGGTGAAGATCTACGACCGCCACAACAGCATGCAGGAAATCAGCTCGGTCGTGCTCGATCAGGGGGTGATTCCCAGAGCGCTGTTCAACCGGGCAGGCACCGAGATCGGCTTCACCGTCAGTGGTCCGCAAGTACCGGGGGATGTGTTTTCGCGCACGCTCAATTCGGGAACGCTGACCCGCTGGACCCACGGCGAGACCGGCGGAATCGACCCCAACCAGTTCGTGATGCCCCGCATCATCCGCTACGGTGCCTTCGACACCGATCCGGACAAGATGAACACACCCCGGCAGATTCCGGCCCATGTCTACACGCCCGTGGGCGATGGGCCCTTCCCGGTGCTGATCATGATTCATGGTGGCCCGGAATCGCAGGCGCGACCGCGTTTCAGCGAGTTCATCCAGTTCCTGGTGCGCGAACGTGGTGTCGCCGTGGTAGTGCCGAATGTGCGAGGGTCCTCCGGCTACGGCAAGAACTATCTGGCGCTCGACAACGGCCGCAAACGCGAAGATTCGGTGCTGGACATCGGCGCCTTGATCGGCTGGATCGGCACTCAGGGTGAATTCGATGCCAAGCGTGTCGCGGTCTACGGTGGCAGCTACGGTGGCTACATGGTGCTGGCCTCGATGGTCCGCTATTCGGAGTTTCTGCGGGCCGGTGTCGACATCGTCGGCATCAGCAATTTCGTGACCTTCCTGGAAAACACCAATCCCTACCGAGTCGACCAGCGCAGACCCGAATATGGCGACGAGCGCGATCCGGAGATGCGCCAGTTCCTGCACGAGATTTCGCCCTTGACCCAGGCACATCAGATCCGGCGGCCGCTGTTCGTCATCCAGGGCGCCAATGATCCGCGCGTGCCCCGCAGCGAGGCCGAACAGATTCTCGAGGCGGTGCGCGACAACGGTGAAACCGCCTGGTTCATGCTGGCCCTGGATGAAGGTCACGGCTTCCGCAAGAAGTCCAACCGTGACCGCATGACCGAGGCTGTGATCCAGTTTCTGGATCAGCATCTGCTGCCGACAGCGCCGTGAACTTTCGCCCGCCCGAGGCTCATCCGGCCGCGCTTGGCGCGGTGGCTGCAGCTGCGGAACTGGCGGCCGGACGGCTCAGTGCGGTTGAGCTGACGAGCGCCTACCTGGAACAGATTGCGCGCTTCAACCATCAGATCAATGCCTATCTGCATGTGGACGAGGCCGGTGCCCTGGCCCAGGCAGCGGCCAGCGACGAGCGCCGCGCCCGCGGCAACGCGCATCATCCGCTCGATGGCATCCCCTTTGGCATCAAGGACAATATTGCCGTGGCCGGCATGCCGCTCACGGCTGGCCTGGAAGTGCGACGGCAACGAATGGCTTCCGAGGACGCCCACTGTGTGGCCAAACTGCGCCGTGCCGGTGCGGTGATCCTGGGCAAGCTGCATCTGCATGAGGGTGCTCTGGGCGCGGACAGCGACAATCCCTTCTATGGTCCTTGTCATAACCCGCTGCGGCTCGGATACACGCCGGGCGGTTCCAGCGGCGGCTCTGCAGCCGCCCTGGCGGCGCATCTGTGCGCGCTAAGCCTCGGCACCGACAGCATGGGTTCGGTGCGCATACCCGCTGCCTATTGCGGTGTCGTGGCCCTGAAGCCCAGCGCCGGGCGAGTGTCACAGCGCGGGCTGGTGCCGGCCTCGCACCGACTGGATCATGTCGGTCCGATGGCACGCAGTTGCGAGGATCTGGCCGCAGTGTTGCAGCAGATCTCGGGCGTGGATCTGCACGATCCGCAGTCTCGTCTGGTGCCGCTGGCCCATGCCGAGCGCGCGCCCGAGCGCCTGCGGGTGGGGGTGCTCGGCGATCTGCGCAGTCACGGCGTGGATGCCGACGTGATCGACTGCTTCCAGCGGACTGTGGTGCGCCTCGGCAGCTTGCTGCCCAGAACCGAGGGAGTGGCTTTTGATGATGTCGACTTCGGTCGCTCCCGTCGCGCAGGACTATTGCTGTGCGAGGCGGAAATGAATCTGGTGCACGCCGCCGATCTGGCAGCGCAGCCGGAACAGTTTTCCCCGGCCTTGCGGCAGATGCTGGCCTTTGCCCGATCGCGCAGCGCGGTGGATCTGGCCGCCGCCCGGCAGTTGCTGGATTGCGCTGTGGTCAAGGCCCGCGAGGTGTTTGCCCGCGTCGACGTGCTGCTGACGCCGACCACACCGCAGGCGGCCTTTCCCTTCGGCAGCGCGGTACCCGTGAACCAGGCCGATCTCACCAGTTTTGCCAACTTCGCCGGCATTCCCGCCTTGAGTCTGCCGATGGGACTGTCGAAGGACGGCATGCCGCTGGGGCTGCAACTGCTCGGGCCGATGGGTAGTGATCTGCAGTTGATGGCGCTGGCGGAGCGCATCGAAGCGCTGCTTGGAACGCACTGATCGGCTCCCGCGAGTAGTTTCCACCGGGCCATGAACAGCCGATCGTAGGAGCGCCCTCGCGGCGCGACCGGCGCCGCATGCTTGCGAGAATGCAGCGCGATCTGAAGTTTCGTTACTGGCCTGTCGCCCGCATTGTCAGGCAGACTTGCGGCGATCGGATTTCGATCTTCGCATCGGGAGTCACGCATGTCCGGAAAGTTCGTGGTCAGCCGTCGATCCAACGGTGAATTTCAATTCTGCCTGTGCGCCAGCAACGGACAGACCATCCTCGCCAGCGAGGGCTACACCTCTCGCGATGGATGTCTGAATGGCATTGAATCGGTGCGCAAGAACTCAGCCGATGCCACGCGCTTCGAGAAGCGCACCGCCAAGGATGGACGGCCCTATTTCGTGCTGAAGGCCGGCAATCATCAGATCATCGGACAAAGCCAGATGTATGCGAGCGACGCCTCATGCGACAACGGCATGGCTTCGGTGGGCAAGCATGCGCCGGACGCGGTACTGGTCGAGGAATAGCACGGCAGTCATGAGAGCTGCGGCGGCGCTGCGGCGCTGTCTGCAGCATCGTCGCCGCGTCTGATCAGGCGCCGATGATGATCAGGCACCTGTCGGGGATGGTCGATCTTGGTCTGCCCGGCGCCAGCGTTAGCTACCGGCGGGTATGGCTGCCAGCCGCTGTTGCCGACGCCGCTTTCGATGCCTTGTTGCAGGAGGTGCCTTACAGCCAACATCGGGTGCGGATGTTCGGGCGCGAGATTCCGGCGCCGCGACTGTCGGCCTGGATAGGCGATCCGGGCGCGGCCTATCGCTATTCGCGTGTCCGCCATGAGCCGCTGCCCTGGACCTGCACGCTTCAGTCCCTGCGCGAGCGGCTGCAAGACGATCTCGGGTGCGCCTTCAACAGCGTGCTGGTCAACCGCTATCGAAGTGGGGCGGACAGCATGGGTTGGCATGCCGATAACGAAGCCGAACTCGGGCCTGCGCCGGTCATCGCTTCGGTCAGCCTGGGGGCAACCCGGTCCATTCGATTTCGCTCGCGTTCCCCGGAAGCAATCAGGCTGTCGCTGGCGCTGGAGCATGGCAGCCTGCTGGTGATGGCGGGGCAGACTCAGGCGCTCTATCAGCACGCCATCGACAAGACGCGGACGCCCATGGCCGAGCGGATCAATCTCACCTTCAGACTGATTCGACCCGTCTGAGGCAGGGCCGGCAGGACGTGGCGCAGATCGAAATGGCTTCATCAGAAGATTTTGCGAAGTCCGCGGGTTAGCATGGTCGCGGGATTCCCAACGGAAGGATGGACACGCATGCGCTGGCTGTGGGCACTGATGGTATTGGCATCCGCGGCATGCACCACCTCTACGCCGGTGGTGGTCCTGCGTGACCATGCCTTCCGGGTTGAGATCGCCGACGATGACGCCGAACGCACGCGCGGGTTGATGTACCGAGAGCATCTGGACGCCGATGCCGGCATGTTGTTCCTGTTCGAGCGTCAGGAACCACAGGCCTTCTGGATGAAGAACACCCGTATTCCGCTGGACATCCTGTATTTCGATCAAAGCTGGTCCTTGGTGGGATGGAGCCTGAATACGCCCCCGTGCTCGCTGGGAAATCAGTGTCCGAGCTACCCCAGCGGGGCGCCAGCGCGCTATGTGCTGGAGTTGAATGCGGGTACCGCCAACAACATCGGGGCTCAACTGGGCGACAAGCTGGACGTCGGATCACTCAAGACTGAGTAAGACTGCGCGGTAGGTGTGCCGCATCCTGTCGTCGGCTGGATTGACCTCACGGCGGATGTTCACTTGCGACGGAAGGGCAGGTGGACTAGCGTCACTGAACGCCAATCGGGCGATTCTTCGGGAGAGTTGCGATGCTGCTTCGTTCTGCTCTGGCCAGCGCTCTGATCCTTGCCTGTGCCAGCCAAGCCATGGCGCTGACGCCGCTGGTGGCCGTCACCCATCTGGTGGCAGGCGCCCAGACCGCTGTGCCGGCCACGCCTCCCGCGCCAGATGATCAGAAATCGACCGACGACTGCAAGAATTCGGAAGAATGCGATCCGGGCACCCCGTACACGGGCAACGACCCGCCGGCGCCCTCTGACGCTGAACAGGCAGAGAGCGACAGCGACGGCAAGGACCATACTGCGCGCTGAGCTTGCTGCGCCGCTTTGGCCGCCGGGACAGGGGGCAGGGCGCACTCGTCCGGCACGCGGCGAATCCCGCAGCAGCAAGCATGGCTCGCTCGGCGCGGTCGCCCGCGCGCGCCGAGCGCGCGATCCTTGGCGATCACCTATCATTGCCGCCCCCGCTTCAGGCGAGCAGCCCAACTCCGGCTCGGTGATGATCCTCAACCTCGCAGCCTACCGTTTCGTGCCCATCGATGATGTCGATGCCCTGGTCGATCAGCTGCGACTGCGGCTGTCGCAGGCCGGAGTGCGTGGCACCGTGCTGGTGGCGCCAGAGGGGATCAACCTGGTGCTGGCTGGCGAAGCCAGCGCGATGCGGGGGTTCGCCGACAGCTTGCTGGTAGACCCGCGTTTTGCCGGGATGGCGCTGAAGTGGAGCGAGAGCCGCTTCGTGCCCTTCCGCAAGCTGCTGGTGAAGGCCAAACGCGAGACCATCACCTTCAGACAGGCAGGGTTGGAACCGGCAAGCGGCCGCGCGCCTGCGGTGGATCCGAGGACTCTGGCGCGTTGGCTGCAGCAAGGGGCTGATGACAGCGGCCGCGAAATCGCGTTGGTCGATACCCGCAATCAGCAGGAATCGGCATACGGCAGCTTCGCCGAGGCGATCACGCTGCCCATCTCGAAGTTCACCGAACTGCCGGCAGCGCTGGAGACGCACCGCGAGGAGCTGCGCGGGAAAACTGTCGTCAGTTTCTGCACTGGCGGTATCCGCTGCGAGAAGGCCGCGATCTGGATGCAGCAGGCCGGATATGGCGAGGTCCTGCAACTGGAGGGTGGCATCCTCGCCTATTTCGAGCAGGTCGGAGGATTCGGCTACCGCGATCGCTGCTTCGTGTTCGACCAGCGCATCGCCCTCGATCCGGCGCTGAAGCCGATGGTGGATCAGTCGGTCGAGGCCGACTGAGGGGTACCGCCTGGTCGACCTGCAAGCGCTTTTGACAATGGCCAAGAACCAACAGTGCGTCACGCTGAGCGTCATGCTCCAGGCCAACGATTGCAGTAGCGCTCAATCCCTATTCTCCTCCAACGTTGTGTCGTCACGGGCCAACTCGGCCGGTGCCTGCGTCTCGACGCCGGACGAATGTCCGGCCTGGGTCAAGGGTCGTGTCAACATGTCCCAACCAGCTCTTAGCCCGCATTTCTCACACTAAGTAGTGCACCGGGGTTCTCAAATCAGATAAAGTTGAGTTGCGAGAACAACTTAGCTGAGATTTGCGGAGAACCCCGATGCCGACACAGTGTAGCGCGACGAGCACGATTTTTGAGCAAGTGGATGGTCGTCAGGTGGTTGCCGGATTTGATGGCGGCGAGATCACGTCGGATGCGGGCGCACTGCTTCTGGGTCGCGTCGATGATTCGATCAAGCTCATGGATCGGCTGGCCGGGTGCTTTCAAGATGGTCGAGATCCCGAGTTGATCGAGCATTCGGTGCGGACGCTGGTGATGCAGCGTGTGGTTGGGATCGCACTGGGCTACGAGGATCTGAACGATCACGATCAGTTGCGGCACGATCCGGTGTTGGCGGTGCTGGCGGGCAAGCTCAAAGCGCAGCGCAAGGACTGTGCGCCGTTGGCGGGCAAGTCAACGCTGAATCGGTTGGAGCATGCGCCGAAGGCGACGCCGGGTGAGCGTTATCGAAAGATTGCGCATCATCCGGAGCAGATCGAGTCGTTGTTTGTGGATTTGTTTTTGGAGGCGCACGAGACGCCGCCGGAGTCGATCGTTCTGGATTTGGATGCGACCGACGACCCGCTCCATGGGGATCAGGAGGGGCGGTTCTTTCATGGTTATTACGATGGTTACTGCTACCTGCCGTTGTACGTGTTTTGCGGCAAGCATCTGCTGGCAGCGAAGCTGCGCCGGTCGAACATCGACGGCAGCGCGGGCGCGGTTGAAGAGATGGATCGGGTGGTGGGACAGATCCGCAAGCGCTGGCCCAAGGTGCGGATCACGCTTCGGGCGGACAGCGGTTTTGCACGCGAGGAGCTGATGGCGTGGTGCGAGAGCAACGCCGTTGACTACGTGTTTGGACTGGCCAAGAACGCGCGTTTGATCGAGGTGCTCGAGCCGGCTTTGGCGCGGGCTCAGGCGCGCCAGGCGCGCAGCGGAAAGGCGGAGCGGGAGTTCACGGATTTCCGTTATTCGACGCGCAAGAGTTGGAGTCGTGAGCGCCGCGTGGTGGGCAAGGCAGAACAGTTACCGGGTCTAAGCAATCCGCGCTTTGTGGTGACCTCGCTGACATCCGAGACGTGGTCAGCGCGAGCGCTGTACGAAGATCTGTATTGCGCTCGCGGGGAGATGGAGAACCGCATCAAGGAATGCCAAGGGGACCTGTTCGCGGATCGCACGTCGACGGCCACCATGCTCGGCAACCAGTTGCGTCTGTGGTTGTCGTCGTTTGCCTATGTCCTGATGGACGCGCTGCGGCGAAAAGCACTCGCCGGCACTGAATTGGCTCAGGCAACCTGCGGCACGCTGCGTTTGAAGTTGCTGAAGATCGGCGCCTGGGTCGTTCGGAGCGTTCGTCGGGTTCGTATCGCGATGGCGTCGAGTTTCCCGTACCAGGACTTGTGGAGCGCCAGCTACGCTCGTCTTGCCGACAGCGGCTGATTGAAACCAGCGATCCTGCGTCAACGGCCCCTTCCGGGGCTACGGCCGTCGGCGGCGGGCAATAAAGTCAAACAAATCAGCAAGAAAAGCCACGGCATCCCGCGCCAAAATGAGCGGAAATCGAACACCAAGCGCCGTTCTGCCGCCGGTGCGGACGAACGATCTTCAACCACCGCAAGAAACAACGTCCCGCAACCGTTGAAGCGAGGGGGTGTGAGAAATGCGGGTTAGGCGACGGCTAGTCTCCGGCATACTTGGACGACGTGAGACTGGCCGGTACGCAGCCAGCGCCGCCGCCGGTGGTGACCCTGTCGGCCAACCCGCCGAGGTGGTGGTCAACGCGGGTATTCTGGGCAGCAGTCTGATCAGCTTCAGCAGCAACGTGGCCACGCTGACCATCTGGCCTTCTGCCAATGGCGCACCGGAGACCTTGTTTGCTGCCAATGTCGCCGGAAAGAACCCGGCCGTTCGACAGTATTGCCGCGGGAGCGACCTATCTCTTTCGCGCCGTGGGCACCGCCACTGCCAGTCAGGCAGCGTGGGAATTCCGGCGGCTACAGGTTTGGGGCATCGCGCCATCGCGCCATCGGTCTGCAACGGCAATGGTAAGCATTCGCCGCACCCCATTCTTGCGCAGCGCGCGGCCTTTCTGGCAATGAGTCAAATCGGGAGCAGTGCCTCGTGGCGCGCACTGGCATCGCTAATTCCTGGGCGATCATAGGCAGCTGTCGCATTGCACGGGTGAGGTAGGTCAGCGGCTCCTGTCCGTGGGCCTTGGCTGTTTCGATCAGGCTGGTCGCAAAGGCGCAAGACTCACCAGCGCGCTCGCTTCCTGCGAACAACCAGTCCTTGCGCCCAACGGCCATTGCGCGGTCATTCTGCCCATATCGGGCGCGATGTCGAGGTCTTTTGTCGCTTGCATCCGCTACACGGTCGTCGCGTGCGGCGGCAAGACAGCGAGCGCAGGTGTGACGTCGATGTCGTTGAAGTAACGCCCTGTGTCGTCATTGTCGTGGCCAGCTGGATGCTGGACCGTGGTGTGTGTGCGGGCATGGAACTCGGCGCACCCCTGGCCTCCGTTGAGGCGCTGACAGAACTCAATCGCGTGTTGCTCGATCTCGGTCTTCGGCCAAGCTCGCCCGGAATTTGTCCCATTGGCGAGCTGCCCAATGAAGCCAAAGATGAGATCGGCGCAGACGACGTTGTCTGCGGTACCACAGCAGTTCCAGCTGAGCATGGATTTCGAAATGCAATCGCTGGTCGGCATGAACATCAACCAGCGCGCCGCAGCGGTCCAGGCCCTGACGACGATGCTGCTTCAGGCGGCGGTCGTCGACCCGACGGAGGCTGATGATGTCGGACACTGATTTGTTGTCAGCCGCAGTCCTGCGGCGCAAAGCCGTCGTCTACGTACGGCAGTCCTCGCAAACGCAGGTGCAGGTTAACCTGGAGGGCCAGCGGCGTCAGTACGACCTTGTCGAGGAGGCCTGCCGTCGTGGCTTTCAGCACGTCGAGGTCATCGACGACGATCTCGGGCGCTCGGGCAGCGGCATGGCGGAGCGACCCGGCTTCGAACGCTTGCTGGCGTGGCTTCGCGCCGGCTAGGTCGCCGCGATGCTGTGCTTCGACGCCTCACGCCTTGCGCGCAACGGCCGCAACTGGCACCACCTGCTCGAACTATGTTGGCTGGTCGACGCACGTATCATCGACCTCGACGGGGGCTACGACCCGTGTTGCCCCAATGATCGACTGCTCCTCGGCATGAAGGGCAACATCAGCGAGTTCGGATTTGGTGTCCAGCGTGCGCGGATGCTGGATTCTGCCCGTGCCATGGCTAGACGTGGCGAGCTGCGCATACCGGTGCCGATCGGCTATGTCTGGCACCGTGAGTACGGTCTGGCCCTTGACCCCGACCGCCGCGTGCAGGAGGTCACTCGCGTGGTCTTCGAGCGCTTCTGCCAATTGGGAAGCGCACGTCAGGTGCTGTTGACTCTCGCCGCGGAACACGCGCACTTTTCGCGGCCGTTTGACGGGAAGAAGATGATCAGCTTCGACTGGACACCGATCCGTTACCGCTGCGTCATCGCCGTGCTGAAGTACACGTTCTATTCAGGGGCCTCCGTCTATGGCAAGCGCGAGAAGCATGCGGCGCTGATTGACGGCCGGCTATGAAAGAGCTACGGCCATGGCAAGCCGTTCGAGCAGTGGGCGGTGGTGCTTCAAGGATCACCATGAAGGCTACGTCGATTGGGCCGAGTTCGAGCGCCACCAGAAGCGGTTCGCCGTTATCGCCCATGGCCGATCCGGTGGCGTCAAGTCGGGGCGCGGCGATCGCGCGCTGCTGATGGGGATGCTGCGTTGTGCGCATTGTGGGCGTAGGCTGACAGTGGCCTGTCGCGGCCGTTTGCCCGCACTGGCGGTCTATCGATACTGCAGCCTGGGCAACCACGCTGCTGTACCTTTGGGAGCGGCGGGCGCCCCGACGAAGCCGTGGCGCGCGAACTCCTGCGTGCCGTCGAGCCGATGGCCATAGAAGCCGCCCAGCATGCCGAACGCAGGTTCATGCAAGCCCAAGCCGAGCCCCGCATTCGTGAGCTGAAACTGCAGCAGACGCACTACGATGCCTCGATGGCCGAGCGGCGCTATGCCGCCTGCGATCCTGACAACCAGTTGATCGCCGCCCAGCTTGAGAGGAGCTGGGAAGCCGCACTGCAACGCGTGCGTACCTGCGAACAACAGTTGCTCGCATTGCAACGGGTGCAGACGAGCACCGAGCAACCTGATTTCAGATGCCTGGCCGAAGACCTCGCCGCCGCTTGGAACGCACCGGGCGTCACGATGCGAGCCCGGCAGCAGCTTTTGTGCGCGCTGGTTAACGAGATCGTGGTCGACGTCGACGAGCAAGTGCGTGAGATCGCTCCGGTGATCCATTGGCGCGGCGGCCAGCATTCGCGGCTGCGTATTCCCAAGCCACGCAAGGGTGAGCACGGCTGTCGTACGTCGGAAGACGCGGTGGAACTCATCCGTCGCTTGTCTGACCGTTGGTCCGACGAACAGATCGCAGCATCACTTCACCGGATGCGCATGCCTACCGGTCAGGGGAAGATCTGGACAGTGCATCGTGTCTCCTCGCTGCGGCGCGTTCGCGGCATCCACGCTTACCGACCGGCGGAAAAAGACGGCGAGTGGTTGACCCTGTCGCAGGCCGCGACCAAGCTCGGCGTCAACAACCATCGCATTCGACGATTGATCAAGGACGGCCTGCTGCCCGCCGAGCAGGTCGTACCCTGCGCACCGTACCGAATCCGAGCATGCGATCTGGCGGATCCGAGGGTCAGTGATGCGGTCGCGCGAACATCGCGCCCGTGCCGGGTTGAAGATGAAAATCAGATCTCAATGTTTTCAAACACTTGAAAAGGTGGGGTGGCATGAACATGCCGTCGCGATCGGAAGAAAGAATTACCTGTTCGTCGGCAATGAGCGAAGCGATGAGGTCACCGCCACGCTACTGAGTCTGATCGAAACCGCCAAGGCCAACGGACTGGGGCCGCTGACCTACCTCACCCGCTCAATGCTACAGTTGCCCATGATCGATCCAGAAAGCAGCGATGCCAGTCGCGCTACGAGGCACTGCTCCCGATTTGACTCAATGCCGGAAAGGTCGCGCGCTGCGCAAGAATGGGGTGCGGCGATTGCTTAAGACCGGAACAACGGGCCCGCAATGAATCGCGGGCCCGTTTCCGTTTGTCAATGACTCGGTACCGCCGACTATCAGTCAGATGCACTCCGGCACAGGCTCGCAAGAGCAACATCTTGCCAGAGGTTTCCTGGTTCCGGGAGCCTGGCCCTGGATCGGTTAGACTCAGATCAGCAGCTTGATGCATGAGCCGGTTGCTGTCTTTCTTGGAAGAAGGGACGCCAATGTCAGAGGTTCGCTCCGGAGTACGCCACCTGCTCGCAAATCCATGGCCGTATGATTTGTTTCAACACCTTATAGGCGCCTATCGCTGGCGACGCCGGGTGGTCGAGGAATTGCTGGTTCCGGCCTTGGCAGCAGATTCGACGATCGTGGACATCGGCTGCGGCACTGGTGAAGTTCTTGAGTACTTGCCGCAGGAGATTGGCTATATCGGGTTTGATAGGAATCCGGACTATATTGCCCAGGCCATCAGGCGTTTTCGCGAACGGAAAGCGGTCTTTAGGTGCGAAGAGCTCACTCCGGACTACTGTCCGCGAGACGAGCTTGCGGATCACGCCCTGGCTTTCGGTTTGCTGCACCACCTTGACAATGAGTCGGCAACAGCGCTGTTCCGCTCGGCACGAAGGGTCCTGAAACCGGGCGGCTCATTGATTACTCTGGACCCGGTGTACACCAGCAGGCAGTCGCGCAGTGCGCGCTATGTCGTTTCCAAAGATCGTGGCACGGAAGTGCGGACGGAGTCGGCATATCTCGCACTGGCGCGGGCTTCATTTGCTCGTGTAGAGGTATTCATCGATCTGTCGCCCTTGCGTATCCCCTATACCGGCATCGTCATGAGATGTTCCTGACTCCGATGTCGTTTCGCGTGTCGACATTCAGGCGATTTACCGTGCAGACGGATCATCGACAGACGGCCCACGCCACATCACCCTGAAGTGGCCGACGTCCTCCACGTTTGGGAGTTGGTCGGCGATTATTTGATATTCAACATCACTAATAGGCGGCGAAAACTCTGGTTCTTTGTTCAATACTGCAAAATAGATTTGCTTTTGGTCAAAGCCTTGCTGCAAATGAACTGCGTCGACTTCTTCAGGGGCCATGAAGCGATAGGGGCTTCGCAGCACTGACCTCGTTCCCGAGAAGAAGGGAACTTCGGGGCAGTCGGGATAGGCGAGAATCGGATGCTCATTGCCATGTTGCATAGCGAGGTCCGCGATTCGCTGGTAAACAGCCTGATCGTATTCCGGAGCCGGGAGGCGAATTCGCGGAAGATCAAGAAATTGAGCGTTGGCAGGAGGAAGGGCGGCGCGACCCAAAGCTGAGACATTGCTCCCGTGTACCGTGTGGATGCAGAAAAAGCCCATAAACCCGGCCAGCACCCACGGGAGTATCCCTGGCTCTTGGTCGAATCGAATGACGGTCAAGAATACGGTCACAACGAACAGCGGTGCGATGTATGCAAAGTACAGCGGAAAGGAAAACGGAAACTGAATCAGTGAGCCGAATGCTGTTGCCATCCATAGCAAATCCGTCAAGGCATTCTTGTTCTGGTCTTCGTCTGTTGCCTTGATGCTGCGCGCGACGAAGTAGCTGATAGCCGCAAAAGGCAGAAGCCAGCGGACGGTATTCCAGACCCATTGATAGACGGCAGCTTCTCGACTCATCGCCAGCACGATAAGAAGCAGCGTGGCGATACCCAGGTCAGCGTAGCGGCGCGCCGCTGTTCCCAGCCGTGTTCGAGCGATGAAGACCACGACGCAGATCACCGCACCAATTGAAGTGGCCACCGGTGGCAATGGCCGTGTGGCGAATTCCAGTCGGCTACTGGGCAGCACGACCATTCCGTGCCACAAGGCATTCAACCCAGAATTCCACGCGTACAGCGCGAGCCACGGGAGGATCACCGCAGCAATTCCGATTGAAAACGCTGCGATGAACTTGAAGATTCGTCGTGGGTCTGGCGAAAGGTCAGACGCCCGCTTCGGGATGGTTACGTAGTAGGCGATCGCCATCACCGGTGAGAGCAAGTAAAGTAGAACCGATGGTGACAAGGCTCTGAAGGTCAGAAGGAATACAAAAAGGAATGCGACCAGTGCTGCTGTCAGGCGCATTGCAATCGGGATTTGTCCCGGACCCCCGCGGCTTGCCAGGAACAGCACGGCGCTGAGGCAAAAATAGACGCCCGTGGACTTGGCCAGCAGAGAAAGGCCGGCGAAAACGCCTGCGATCACGATACAGGCGTAGCTGTTCGACCTCCATCCATGGAGCAGGAATGCTGCTCCGATGGCCATGGCAGTGAGGTTGTACCAGGACGGTAGCGCGGTCATGTAGACCACAGGACCCCAGGCAAGCCCCATCGCAGACGCAAACGCCGCTCTGGTGGTGGTGTGCTCGGATCTTGTCAATGCGAACAAGGCTGCCGCGAGCAGCAACGAGGCCGCGAACAGGGCGTAGCGGCTGGCAACGACGCCGACGCCGAAGATGCGGTACATAAGCGAGTGCAGGAATGCCGCGCCACCAGTGTATGGGTCGACAAAATCCACGTGTGGCAACAATCCATCAAGGACGTTGACGGCGGTGAGGCCCGTCAGTCCCTCATCGTGGGCGAAAGTCCAGGGACCGAAGACAGCGTGCCAGGTCGCGATTACCACAAAACCGAGAAGGGCCAAGGCCAGCGTTGGCGGTAGCAAAGTCCACGTGCGTTGCATCTGGAAGTCCAAGGCGGTGTCGTCCGATGTTACATCGCGGATCCGACTTATCGGAGGCCAGATGGGAGAGGTGGCAAGCAATGCTTGATCCATCGCAAGGTGTCTGCCGGCAGGGGGCATAGGCTTTGCGCAGGCCCGATCAGTTCGACGCGTGGAGATGCTGGACACTGCGGCGGTGACCTGGGACTTGCACTCATCGAGGCTGCCATGTCCGACTTTGCAATTGTTGCCCGAGAAGATTTCTCTGAAGTCACGTTTCTGCTGGAGGTGCTGCATCCGCTGATGGCGCGGGCGGCGCGGCCGGGGCAGTTCGTGATCGTGATGGAGCATGCCCAAGGCGAGCGCATACCGCTGACCATTGCCGACTTCGACGCCACGCGCGGCACCATCACGCTGGTGATCCAGGCGGTGGGCAAGACCACTCGCTCGATGCAGGAGCATTGCCAGGTGGGCTCTTCACTGCATGCCATGGTCGGTCCCATGGGTATCCCAAGCCATATCGGCAGCGCCCGAAAGGTGGTCTGCGTGGGCGGTGGTCTGGGCGTTGCGCCAGTGTATCCGCAAGCCCGAGCCTACAAGCAGAGCGGTGCCTACGTCATCGGCGTGCTCGGCTTTCGCAACCGTGAGCTGATGTTCTGGGAGGACAAGTTCCGCGCCTGCTGCGATGAACTGATCATCTGCACCGATGACGGCTCGGCCGGCATCAAGGGTCTGGTGACGGTCGGTATCGAGCAGGCCATCAAGGCTCATCCGGATATCGAGGAAGTCGTGGCCATCGGGCCGCCGATCATGATGAAGGGCTGCGCGGAAGCAACACGGGCGCACGGGATCAGGACCATGGTCAGCCTGAATCCGGTCATGGTCGATGGCACCGGCATGTGCGGCGGCTGCCGGGTCAAGATCGGCGACAGCATCAAGTTTGCCTGTGTCGATGGCCCGGATTTCGATGGCCACCAGGTCGACTTCGACGATCTGATGGCGCGGTTGGGCCGCTACAAGGCCACCGAACAGAGCGCTTTGCAGACCTACACCGACAGCTGTCGGGTCCGCAACGCGGCGCCACCCGTCCTCGGTCATTGAGCCGCAGCAAGTACAGGAGCGATTCAATGGCCAGGAAGAAAACCATCCGCAGCATTCCCCAGGCCAGGACGCCGATGCCGGAGCAAGCACCGCAAGAGCGGGTGCGAAATTTCGAGGAAGTGGCCTGCGGATACCGTCTGGAAGATGCCCTGAACGAGGCCGAGCGCTGCCTGAATTGTGCCGATCAGCCCTGTGTACGGGGTTGCCCGGTGGGCATCGACATCCCCGGCTTCATTCTGAAGATCGCCGCGAAGAACTTTCACGGCGCCTACGACACCATCACCGATACCAATCTGCTGCCCTCGGTCTGCGGACGCGTTTGCCCGCAGGAGAACCAGTGCGAGGGCGTGTGCACGGTGGGCGAATCGCTGGAACCGGTGGCGATCGGGCGACTGGAGCGTTTTGTCGGCGACATGGCCATCGCCGAAGGCTGGGCCAACGTGCCTTACATCGAGCCCAACCGTTTTCGGGTCGCCATCGTCGGCTCCGGGCCGGCGGGCATGGCCTGCGCGGCGGACATGGCCAAGGCCGGATGCGAGGTGGTGGTCTACGAGGCCTTCCACGAGCCGGGTGGCGTGCTCAAGTACGGCATACCGGATTTCCGGCTGCCCAACAGCGTGGTCGATGTCGAAATTGAAAAGCTTACGCGGCTCGGAATCCGCTTCGAATGCAACACGCTGGTCGGGCGTCTGTTCACCATCGAGCAACTGATCGGCGAGATGGGCTTTCACGCCGTATTCGTGGGCACCGGCGCCGGTTATCCCAGCTTCATGGGCATTCCTGGCGAGTCGCTGGGCGGCGTGCTCTCGGCCAATGAATGGCTGACCCGCTGCAATCTGATGCACGGACGCGACTTTCCCCGCTACGACACGCCATTGCAGCCGGGCAAGCATGTGACCGTGATCGGAGCCGGCAACACCGCCATGGATGCCATGCGGGTAGCGCTGCGTGTGGGTGCCGAGAAGGTGACGTGCATCTACCGACGCAGCGCCGCCGAGGCGCCGGCCAGGGCCGAGGAAATCCACCACGCGCAGCAGGAAGGCATCGAGTTCCAGTGGCTGACGGCGCCGCTGGAACTGATCGGCGACGAGCGCAAGGCCGTTCGGGCGATGCGCTGTGAGCGCATGCAACTGGGTGAGCCAGACGCTTCGGGCCGACGTCGCCCCGAACCGGTTCCTGGCAGCGCCTTCGAGATCGAGACCGATATGGTGATCTACGCGATCGGCACCAATGCCAATCCGATATTGGGACAGACCTCGAAGCTGGCGCTGAACTCCCGTGGCTACATTGCTACCGACGAGCACCTGGCCACGTCGATCGCCGGCGTCTATGCCGGCGGCGACATCGTCACCGGCGCGGCCACGGTGATCCAGGCCATGGGCGCCGGGCGCAAGGCCGCGCGCGGCATGAAAGCCTGGCTGGGCCTGCGCGACAGCGATCTGGTCTATCGGGACGTGGACGCCGACCTGATGGATCGGGTGTTCGGCATCGACCGTCGCCAGCGCAACTATGCTCGCCTGCGGATGGCAGCGCGCTAGATCAAGGGCCGAGAGCGTTCGTCCGCGAAGGACGCAAAGGACGCAAAGAAAGCAAAGAATCAATTACGTGGAGAGTCACTCATGGCGGTACGAATTAAGTTCGAAACAGCTTTTCCTTCGCGTTTTTTGCGTCCTTTGCGGACAAGGCTTCTTTTCCATCCCGGTACGCGACCTGTCCCATTTCGCCGCATAGCGAAGACGCCATGAACGACACTGCAATTCTGGTTGCACCCCCGGCCCAGCTGCGTACGCCGCGGCCGGCGACGCCGGTTTCCGAGGCCATCATCGAGGTCATCAGTGATTCGGGTGAGGGCGCGCAGCGCTGCGGCCAGTCGCTGGGCGCCATTGCCGCTCGCATGGGCAACGGCATCTGGACCACCGAGATCATTCCTGCCGAGATTCAGCCGCCGGCGCGCAGCGTGGCTGGCGCCAGCGGCATCCGCATCCGCATCGGATCCGGGCACATCAGCAATGGCGGCGACCAGACCGAGCTGGTGGTGGCGTTCAATGAGCAGGTGCTGCTGGGTCGGGTCAATGCCGGTGAGCTCAAGCCCGGCGCGAAGATTCTGCTGGAGAACATGTGGGCGGAGCATCGCGATCCGGCCGTCGTGGCCTCCTACAGGGCCACGGTCGAGGCGCTGCGCAAGGACGGCTATCAGGTCCACGAGATTCCGCTGGAAGAACGCTGTCGCGAATGGGTCAATGATCCGCGCAAGGGCAAGAACATGTTCGTGCTCGGCATCCTCTGCAATGTCTACGGACTGGATGCGGCTCTGGCGCGCGAACAGATCCGGCGGATCTTCGGCAAGAAGGACGCCAAGGTGATTGCCGACAACATCGCCTTGTTCAAGGCCGGCATGAGCTGGGCCGAGGAGCATCTGGACTTCAAGTACTGCATACCAGCGCAGCGTGCCAGCGAGCCGCAGATCGTGGTCAACGGCAATACCGCGATCGCGCTCGGGGTGATGGCCTCGGGCATGGACATCTGCGCGATGTATCCGATCACGCCGGCCACTTCGGCGTCTCACTATCTCAGCGAAGCCTTCGAAAAGATCGGCGGCGTCGTCCATCAGGCCGAGGACGAAATCGCCGCCTGCGCCTTTGCGGTCGGTGCCTCCTATGCCGGCAAGTGCGCGGTCACCATCACGTCGGGCCCCGGCTACTCGCTGAAGCAGGAAGTGCTGGGTCTGGCCGTGATGGCCGAGATTCCGCTGGTGGTGGTCAATGTGCAGCGTGGCGGTCCAAGCACCGGACAGCCCACCAAGGTAGAGCAGGGCGACGCGCTGGCCGCCATTTTCGGCAGTCATGGCGATGCCCCCAAGGTGGTGATGGCGCCTTGCAGCATCGAGGACTGTTTCTACTCGGTGATCACCGCCCGCAAGATCGCCGAGACCTTCGGCATGGTCGTGGTGATTCTCTCCGACGCCAGCCTGTCGACCGCCCAGCAGCCCTTCCCGCGCCCGCAGTTCAGCGAGGACTGGCTGGCGCCACCGGTGGACCTGACACCGGTGCCACCCGGTGCCAAGGCCTATGACTGGGATCGCACGACCGGTCTTTCGCGTCGGCTGCAGCCGGGCAGGGCCGGCGGTATGCACACCGTCACCGGCCTCGCCCACGATCGCGCCAGCAAGGTCGCCTACGACCCGGCCATCAACGAGGAAGGCCTGCGCGCCCGCAGCCTCAAGCTGGCGGCCTTGCAGAAGACCCTGAAGGCACCGCCGGTCGTCGGTGGCGACGAGGGCGAACTGTTGCTGATCGGCTGGGGCAGCACCATGGGCGCCATCGAGGAGGCCGTGACCCGGCTTCGTGGCGAGGGTCTGGCGGTGTCATCCATGCACCTGCGCTTCCTGCAGCCCATGCCCTCGGGCATCCGCGAGATCCTGGCGCGTTTTCCGCAGGCGATGACCATCGAGGGCAACTGGTCCGACAAGATCGAGGATGAGTTGATCGATGAGGACAACCGGCGCTACTCGGCGCTGGCGATGATGCTGCGCTCGCGCTTCCTCAAGGACATCGACTGCTGGAGTCAGGCTCGCGGCCAACCGATCAAACCGGGAGACATCGTCAAGGCCGCACGGGCGCAACTGCAACGCAAGGGACGAAGCTCATGAGCCGCTCGCTGAATCAATGCGTGATCAAGCTGCATCAGGAACATCATGCGCTGGAGGACTATCAGGGCGGCGTGCCGCGCTGGTGCAGTGGCTGCGGCGACAACGCCATACTTGCTGCCATGCAGCGTTTGTGCAGCGTGGAGGAGCTGGCACCTGAAGACACCGTGTTCGTCTCCGGCATCGGCTGTTCCAGTCGCTTGCCGCACTACATGAAGACCTACGGTTTCCACAGCCTGCACGGCCGCGCCTTTCCCGTGGCCGAGGGCATCAAGATGGCGCGACCGGACCTGAAGGTCTTCGTCAGCACCGGCGACGGCGATTGCTGCAGTATCGGTGCCGGGCACTGGATTCATGCCCTGCGCTACAACATGGACATCACCGTGGTGCTGCATGACAACCACGTCTATGGCCTGACCAAGAAACAGGCCTCGCCGACCTCGCCGCGGGGACTAAAGAGCAACACGACACCCTACGGCGCGCCCCTGGAGCCGATGAATCCGCTGACGGTGTCTCTGGGCGTGCAGGGCGCGTCCTTCGTGGCCCAGGCGGTCGACTGGGTGCCCGAGGTGCTCTACGACATCCTGCGCGCAGCCTATCTGCATCGGGGCTTCTCCTTCGTGCGCATCCTGCAGCGCTGTCCGGAATTCATGCCCAAGGCTTTCGATCCCTGGCTGCACGATCCGCAGCGCACCCAACTGCTCACTCATCCGAACGGTCTGCAGCTCAGCCCGGCGCTGTCGAAGGCCTATCGCAACCAGCTGGCGCACGATCCGATCAACATCGATCGTGCCCGCGAGATCGCCTCGCAGGAGGATCCGATTCCGGTCGGCATCCTCTACAGCAACCCCGATGCGCCTTGTTATGAGGACCTGCGTCACCCGGGTCGCTTGCGTTCGCCCGAGCATATTCATGCCGGCCTGGACCGCGAGTTCGACAAGTACACCGTGTGGCCGGACGAAGAGCCCTCTGCGCAGCACGGTGCCTGAGCGCCATGCCTGCCACCGCCTCCCAATCTGAACGAGACCCTGCGATGGACATGAAGACCCGGCAACCGGCGCAGCAGATCTTTCATCTGACCGGAAAGCGCCAAGGCGATGCCTTGCAGGCCATCGACGGACTGAAACTGCTCCCGGCCTTGCTGGCGCCGTATCGGGATCTGGCCGGGCTGCGCCATGATTTTCCGCTGGTGCTGCTGGATGGTGTCGATGGCCCGGGCAGCGTGCGTTCCTTGTCGGCGCTGGTGGATGGCATGCTGCGTGAAGTTGCGCCGCGCGGCATCGAAGGCGAACGCCTGCGCCGGCATGCGCTGCAACTGGAGACCGAGATTCGTCGCGCCCTTGCTGACGGGGCCGAGGGGCGCCTGTCGGATTTGTGGGAAGCCGCTGCGGCTCGCCTGGGCGAGCGCGAGGGCGAGACCCTGGAGCAGGTGCTGCTGCACGCGGCATCGGCGCTGCATGGCGATGGCGAAGTAGTAGCGTGCACGCAGACGATGCCGGCGCGGCTGCTGGCTCATGTCTGGCGGGCCGCGCAAGGGGCCAAGGCGCGACAGTTCCATACCGAACTGAGCGGCTTGATGCTGAGGCTCAGCGATATCTTGCGTGCCGCGCATGTCCATTCCGAAGCCGGCACCCGGCCGGAGAGCCTCAAGGCCTCGTTGGGCGGTTCCCATCGGGACGCCTTCGATTTTGACCTGCTGTCGCGCATCGTCGGCAAGGGAATGCCGCAGCAGGACTTGCCACCCTCGCGGCGGCAGCGGCTGGAACAGACCCTCGCCGTGCTGCGCTCGCAGCGGTTCTTCGCGCCCGATCCGGAGGCTGCCGGCGACTGTTTCAACTTTGTCTACGACAATTGCGCCGATGCCGCCCGGGCCTATGAACAGCGTGCTGCCGATGCGGCCTCGTTGATCAAGGCGCTGTCAATTGCCGAGCTGGAAGCGGCAGGTCGTTATGTCGAGGCCGAGCACGATCCGGTCTTCGAATCCTTTGACGTCGAATCATTGACGGCCGCGGACCTGGCTCGTTTCCCCGAGTATCTGGTCTGCATCCCGCCGGATCGGAACGATGCGCCGGAAAATGCGGGACTGCTCGATTTGCTCTCGAATGGCCTGCCGATCAAGGTGCTGGTGCAGACCTCATCGCTGCTCGAAGGCACTGCCATCGGCGGCGGCCACTTCGCCTTCGGCGTACGCAGCGCACGGCTGGCAACAGCGGCCATGGGCCTGGGTGGGATGTTCGTATTGCAGTCAACCAGTTCCAATTTCTACGCCATGCGGGCGCGCATCGAACAGGGTCTGGGCTGTGCCGGGCCAGCGCTGTTCAGCGTATATGCCTGCAAGGACGACCCCGCAGCCGCGCTGCCCGCGTACCTGAGCGCGGCGGCCGCCATGCAGTCGCGGGCATTTCCGGCGTTCAGCTACGATGCGGCCGCCGGCAGCAACTGGGCGACACGCTTTTCACTCGAGAACAACCCGCAGCCGGACGACAACTGGCCCGTCGAAAGGCTCGAATTCTGCGATGCGCAGTGGCAACGCGCCGAGCAGCCCTACGCCTTCAGCTTTGCCGATTTCGTGCTGTGCGACCGCGCCCAGGCCGCTCATTTCGCGCGGGTACCCCCGTCGTCATGGAGTGCAGCGATGTTGCCTGCGGCGGAATGGCTGGCGCTCGACGAAGCAGAAGCTGCCGAGCGCGTACCCTATGTGCTGGCGGTCGACGAGGATGACCAGCTGCATAGGCTGATCGTGGATGCGAAGGTCATGCAGGCCGCGCGGCGCTGCCTGCTGCTGTGGCAGCGTTTGCAGGAGCATGGTGGTGTGCATGACGCCTATGCCGAACGCCTGCTAGCGAAGGAAAAAGCGGCCTGGGCAGCGGCGCAGGCGACAGCCCCAGCCGGGCCTGCTGCTGCAGACGTGGCGCCGGTGTTGACTGGCGAGGCTTTGCCCGAACACACACGCGACGACGCCTGGATCGACACCGCGCGCTGTCCCAGCTGCAACGAGTGCCAGCTGATCAACGATCGAATGTTCGGCTACGACGAGCGCAAGCAGGCTTACATCAAGGATTTGAGTGCCGGTAGCTATCGGCAACTGGTGGAAGCGGCCGAAAGCTGCCAGGTGGCGATCATCCACCCGGGCAAGCCGCGTGATCCGAACGAGCCGGGCCTGGACGAATTGCTGGCACGGGCAGAGCCGTTCCGCTGATGCAGCGCAGCCACTCACCGGGGGCTTCCGCGTCACCGCCCGGACAGCGCTGCGCGCTTTCGGGCTACAACGGCTGCGGTTCTTTCCAACCACCGACAACCCGCAACGGGGGGGCCGCCCCATGTAGCCCGTTGTGCCGCGCAGCGGCTCAGCGGGGCTCCTCCGCGTCACCACCCGGACAGCGCTGCGCGCAGTTCGGGCTACCAAGGCCGGGTCTGCTGCGCTGCGGGCCTACGTGAACCACAAAGGCGCCATTGGCCTACGACCTTCGACGCCGGCCGAGCACGCTGGTCAGCAGGGCCGGCAGGAAGCTCAGTGACACCAGAAGGCTGAACAGCAATCCAAACAGCACGATGGCACCGACGCCGCGGTAGAGCTCGACGCCGGCGCCGGGAATGAATACCAGGGGCGCCAGGCCGAATAGCGTGGTGGTGGTCGACATCAACATCGGCCGAATCCGCGCCTGCACTGCCTGGGTCACCGCCTCGACGGCATTGGCCCCGGATTCGCGCAAATTGCGCAGGGCTTGATCGACCACCAGGATGGGATTGTTGACCACGGTACCAACCAGAATCAGGAAGCCCAGCATGGTGATCATGTCGAAGGGTTGGCGCACGAACAGATTCATCAAGGCCAGACCGATGATGCCGCCGGCCACGCCCAGCGGCACCGTGGTCAAGATCAGCAGCGGATAGCCCCAGTGCACGAAGATGGCCACCAGAATCAGGTAGCACAGCGCCACGGCGACCAGGAAATTGCTCGACAAGGCCTCGCGGGTGGCATCGAGCTGATCGCTGGCGCCGGAGAAATCGATGCTGATGCCGGGTGGCACCAGACCGTCGGCCTGCAGCGCCTGGACGACCTCGGTGCGCACGGTTTCCACGGCGGTTTCCAGCGGCACCGAACGCGGCGGCACGATGTTGAGCGTGACCGTGCGCCGACCATTGACCCGGCGCAGGGTTTCCGTGTCCACGGTTTCCACGATTTCGACCAGCGCCCGCAGCGGCAGTACCGCCCCGCTGGGCGTGTAGATCGGCAGATCGGGCACCGCGGCCAGCGACTGCGCGCTGCCGGAGGGGCCATAGAGGTAGATATCGATCTTGTCGTTGTCGAGGAAGAACTCGTCGACAAAGGCGCCGTCGCTCAGCGCCGCCACCGCAAAACCCAGCCCCTGCGGACTCATGCCGAGTTCGGCCATGCGGTCCCAGTTGGGACGCAGTTGCAGGAGCGGCTGGCCCAGCACCAGATTCGAGGGTGAGGAGCCGATGCGGGCGCCATCGAAAGCCGATTCGGCCCGTCGGTACGCGGCTTCGGCCACAGCGTAGATCTGGGTGAGATCCGGCCCGGAAATATCCAGATTGACGCTGCGCGTGCCGCCATCGTTGCTGGAGATGATCGAGCCGCGCGAGGAAAAGGCACGCATGCCCGGATAGGCGCGGAAGCGCTGGTCGATGGCATCCATCAGGGCATCGATCTCGCCCGGAACCTGGCTCTCGGAGATGATCCTCAATGAACCTGCGGAGATGTTCAGATTCAGCGTGCGGATGCTCGGCACCGCGCTCTCGCCGCGGGCGTAGGCGTCGGGCTCCTGGCTCAGATAGGGCAGCAATTCGGCCTGGACTTCGGCTCCGATACTGGCCATTTCCTGCAGGCTGTAGCCGGGCGGGGCATTCATCACCGAGAAGGTCTTCGGCTCCTCGCCCTCGGGCAGGTACTCGGCCGCAGGCGTCAACCACCAGGCGGCAACCACTGTGACGCCAACGCTCAGGGCGATGGTCCAGCCTCGGCGCAGCGGACTGGCAATCAGCGCCGTGACCCAATGGCTCACGACATCGGTGGCGCCAGTGGTGGTCGTTCCGCTGGATCCCAGTCCCAGCCTGGACGCGAGCGCCGGCACGATGCTGATGGCCACCAGCATCGAGGCCATGATCGCGGCCGAAATGGCGATGGCCACGTCGGAATA
Organism: Rhodanobacteraceae bacterium; assembly: GCA_024234055.1. Lineage (NCBI taxonomy): Bacteria > Pseudomonadati > Pseudomonadota > Gammaproteobacteria > Lysobacterales > Rhodanobacteraceae > Rhodanobacteraceae bacterium. The sequence goes on along the minus strand of JACKOW010000007.1, from coordinate 187,680 downwards.
GAGCTGGCCGGCTTCCTGGCGGATGAACAACACGGGCGCAAACACCAGCACGGTGGTCAACGTGGAGGCCAGCAGCGCCGGCCACACCTCGCGCACGCCGGCCAGCGCCGCATCGAAGCGCGACATTCCCTTGCGCCTCAGGCGCTCGATGTTCTCCAGCACCACGATGGTGTTGTCCAGGGTCATGCCGATGGCAAAAGCGACGCCGGCCATGGAAATGACATTGATCGTGCGTCCGGCCAGCTGCAGGCCGATCAGTGCGGCGATCGTGCACAAGGGTAGACCGACCACCGCGATCAAGGTACCCGACCAGGACCGCAGGAACAGGTACAGCACCAGTGAAGCGAGCACTGCGCCGATGATCAGGTTCTGCCAGACATTGGCTAGCGAATCCTCGACATAGCGGACGTCGTCGGAGCTCAGGTGCATTTCCATACCGACTGGCGCCAGCACGTCGCGGTTGAGTTCGGCCATCACCGGCAGCATGCGCTGCTTGATGTCGATGACATTGGAACCGCTCTCGCGCCGCACCGACAGGCTGAGCCCAGGCTGACCATTGGCGAAGGACAGTTGGCGGATCTCGGAATGGTCCGAGCGCACCTCGGCCACATCGCCCAGGCGGATCAGCGTGCCGCCGCGCTGGTCGATGATCAGCTGCTGCAATTCGTCGACATGCTCGAAGCGACCGACGGTGCGCAGCAGATAACGGCGCTTGCCGGAATCGACATCACCCCCGGAGACGTCCCTGTTGCGCTGACGCACCGCTTCGCGCACATCGAGCAGACTGAGGCCGCGTTCGGCCAGTCGTGCCGGATCGACAATGATCTGGATCTGGCGCTCGGCGCCGCCGCCGACCGAGACCTGCGATACGCCCGGCACCCGTTCCATCCGGGTGCGGACGAAGTCATCGACGAAATCTCGCATCAGGTCGACATCGACGCTCAGCGGATTGCCGGCCAGCGGTACCACCCGGAAGTACATGAAAGCGTTGTCGGAGAAGGAGCTGGAGGACAGCTGCGGCTCGTCCACGTTCTCGGGGTAGGCCGGCACCTGACTGAGCGCATTGCTGACCCGGATCAGGGCCTGGTTGATGTCGGTGCCGAAAGGGAATTCCAGTTCGATATCGGCTCGGCCGGTGGATGCCGAGGACACCATGCGAATCAGGTTCGGCACCGCACGCAGATACTCTTCCTGCTCGACCAGGATCTCCTTTTCCACATCCTGAGGGGTGGCGCCCGGCCAGCGCGTTTCCACCGAAATGGTGCGCACCTCCAGATCCGGGATCATCTGCACCGGGATCCGCAAGGTCGCCATCAAGCCGATCACGGCCACGATCAGCACGATCACGGCCATCAGGGTGCCGCGGCGAAGCATGGCTTCAAACATCGGGGCCTCCCTCAACCGGCGTCGTTGAGCACGCGCACTGGCGCGCCATCGCGCAGACGTTCATTGCCGCGTTCGATCACGCGCTCGCCGCCGCTGATGCCGGCGCGGATCTCGCGACGGTCACCCAGTTCCAGTCCCAACTCGACCTGGCGCGCACGCGCGACCGGGCCGTTCGCACCGGTCTCGACGATCCAGATGCCGTGACTGCCATCCGGATAGCGCACCAGCGCATCGCGGGGCAGGGTCCAGGCCTGCGCCCGACGAGCCAGCGCCAGTTCGGCCCGACCCGACATGCCGGGCTGCAATCGGGATTGCGGATCGCCGACCGCGATGCGCACCAGAAAGGTTCGCGCAGCCGGATCCTTCACCGGGACCACGGCATCCACGCTGCCGGCAAAATTCTGACCCGGGAAGGCGTCGATCTGCAGCTGCACCGAATCACCCTTGGCGATGGCGCCGTGCAGTTCCTGTGGTACCTGCAGATCGAACCGCAGATTCGAGGTGTCGACCAGTTCGAACACCGGCGTTGCCGCATCGACCCATTCGCCCGCATCGACGTTGCGCTGAACAATTACCCCCGAAAACGGCGCTTTCAGGGTGTGCCTGCGCACCCGCTCTTCGGCCAGATCGGCTTCGGCCTTGGCGCTGGCCATGGCCGCTGCCTGGATCCGGGCTTCGGCTTCGGCGGCGCGCGCTTGGGTACGGGCGATGTTGCGCTGGTCTGCCAATTGCGCCGATTCGTCGCGCACGCGCTCGGCCTCGGCCAGCCGCACCTTCGATTCTGCCAGGGAGGATCGGACCCTCGCTGCCTGCAACTGCGCCAGCGTGGCATCCAGCACCAGCAGCGTGTCTCCGGCCTTGACCTCCTGCCCGGCATCGGCGGTGATCCGCTCGACCACGCCCGATTCCCGCGGCGACAGCGAGGCGGCATTCAGTGCATTCAAGCTGCCACTGAGCGCGCGCCTTTCGATCACGGCTTCCTGGGCGGGAGCCACCACACGCACCGGAACGGCATCCTGAGCCCACGAGAAGCTCGGCAGCCCCAGGCAGACAGCCAGCGCCAGACCGGCGGGACAGGTGTTGCGCATCAGCATGGACGTCAAGACCTCAGCGTCAGTAGCCACCTACAATGACGAGGTCTGCAAAAAGATCATGTGATGGCGGGGGGCTGAGACAAGTCGTCGCTCATGCGCAGGCGGGAATCGTCATTCCCGCGGACGCGGGAATCCAGGCCTGGGCCATGGCTCGAAACAAATCGTCATCGCCGCGTTGTTGGAATTCGTCATTCCCGCGGACGCGCGCGGGCGCGGGAATCCAGGCTTGACCAGTACTCGAACAAACTGGATTCCCGCCTTCGCGGGAATGACGGTAGCGGCAACAGCGGTTGGCAGAAACGAATCAGTTGCCGCTCGCGCCTTCGAAGCCGTTGGCAAAGACGAAGCTGAGGTTCTCCAGGAAAGCCATGGATGCCGGCGAACCGGCCTTGAACAGCCTGAGGTTGTGCGTGGTGATCTCACTGGGCGGACGATTCGCATCAAACCAGAAGTTGTACATCGTGGCCCAGCGCAGGGCATTGGCGTTGTTCGGCGCCGACGGGAATGGCGGTGTAGTCCACTGAACCGTGTCTGCGGATGTGGCGGATGTCCAGTCGGTGGTGTCATAAGGTTCGTTGGAGTGAGCATCGATGTCCTTGAATCCCACGCCCGAGAAAATGGTATTGCCGGCGAACACGATGGAGAGTTGATCCGCGCCGCGATCCGAATTCATGTTGTGGATGGCGTATTCGTAGTGCCAGAGCTGCCCGGGGGTCACTTCGGTGACTTTGCGGGCCACGTGAAAGCGCTGTGGGGGAACCGAGGGCACATCGACATTGATCAATTCCACCGTGTTGTCGATGGTGGGCCAGACTTCGATGGCTGCTTTCTCACGTACCGTGGTGCCCTGCAGGTTCAGGCCGAAGGAGCCCGCGCTGACGGTGACTTCACGGTACGACGCGTTGTTCAACCCATTTCCAGTCTGGGCATCGTCGGGTGCCACGTAGTGGCCTTCAACGAAGAACCGCGCCCCTGGATTCAATGCCGAGTCCATGTCTGACTCTTTCACTGCGACTCGCTGATTCCACGCCACCGACTGGGCGCCGCCCTGGGTGAAGGGGTAGGGAAATACGCCCGTGGTGGCATTGACTTCCGACTTTCGCCCCAGCGGCCAGCTGCCATTCAATCCGGAAGAGTAGGGGTCGGTGCAGCCAACGCCCAACTGACGCCCGCCCAGCGGAGGCTGGGAGCAGGTTCCGGATCCGCAGCCTGACGAGTTTTGATTCAGTGAGGTGAAACCGTGCTTCAGCCAGCCCGCACCAATCTGATCGAAACGGCCGTTCTTGAGTCGATACATGTTCTGCGCGATCACCGGATGGTCGGCGCTAGTGGTGCCGAGGCCGCAGCCCCCACTCTGGTTGCACCAGTTCAAGGGAGCATCGCCGATATTGCAGGAAGTGGTGCCTATTGCGTAGCCGCGGATACCATTGTCCGAACCATAATTAGTGATGTTGGGTAGCGAGAACACCGTCACATCAGGCCCGGCTGGTGCAGCATGGGCAGCGCCGGACAAGGTCATGGCGACCAGCAGGAAAATCAGGAATCCAAACCGAGTAACAGATGTGAGCCTTGCGTGCATTGCTTGCTCCGGTACCGAGGAACGATCAATTCGATCGTTCTGATGAGGGCGGCAGCGATCCGCCGGAATCATGTTCGCCGAGTGCGTCGAGCATAGCGCGTGCCTCGGTGTTGCTGGGGTCGATCTGCAATGCTTCACGAATCGCGGCCTTTGCGTCTTCCACCTGTCCCGACTCGAAAAGGACTCTTGCCAGCAGCAAGCGCGTACCGATGTCCCCGGGCTTCTGGGTCAGGGCAATCCGGTAGTGCATGGCGCTCTGCGGGTAGCGGCCCAGACTGGCGAGCATGCCCGCAAGATTCTCTCTGGCTTCCAGATACTGCGGATTGAGCGCCAGGGCGTGCTCGAAAAACGTGATCGATTCCTCGGTTTTGCCACTGAGCGCGCGTGCCAGTCCAGCGTTGTAGCTGAGTTCCGGCGACGGGATCTGCGCTGCCAGTCCACGATCGAAGACCAGTTGTGCGGTACCGACATCGCCATTGCGGGCCAGGAACAGGCCCTGGGCCAGATAGGCTTCAGGACGGTCGGGCTCGGCTTCGATGGCCAGATTCCATTCGCTGATGGCGGCCGTGGCATCGCCTTTGGCCAGGGCCAGATGCGCCAGCAACTGGTGCATCTCTCCCGGCAGTTCGTGGCGATCGATCGCTACTCGGGCGCTGTCCTCGGCGGCCTCGGTGTTGCCGGTGAGCGCCCGCAGCCAGGCCAGGCGGGCGGCATTGCCCAGCGTAGCGGTGAGCCCCCAGCGCTGGGTCGTGAGCAGATGCGGTATCGCGGATTCGATCTCGGCACGCGCTGTATCGGAGACGGCTGGCGACTGGTCTGGTGTCGCCAGCACGGTCCGCCGCAGGATCTCGGTCTGCGCGTAGGCGCGATCTCCGAGTTCCTGGTGGACCTGCAAATAGGCGCTGTGCGCGAGGAAGAGCACCAGCAGAACCAGCACGCCGACAAACACGCGCCCCATGGGCAGCAGCGTGCCACCGCGCTTCAGCCGCAGCCCCGGGCGCTCCAGCGTCGGCTGGCGAATCAGTTGCGCTGCGGTGAGCGCCAGAAAGGCCACCACCGCCGAGGATCCCAGTGCCATCAGGAAGGGCACCGCGCCATAGAGTCCCCGCAGTATCAGAAAGGCGAGGGCGAAACTCAGCACCAGCAGGATCTCGTCGCCCCAACGTGCGGGTGTCTTCGGCTTGATGACCCGGCCGGGACGGGGCTTGGCGAACAACGGAATCGGACCGGCGCCGTAATACAACGCGCCCTTGGGGCAGACGCTCACGCAGTCCTGGCACTTCATGCAGCCGGGTGAGACCACCATGCCCCAATCACGGACTTCCTCGTGCACGCGGACGTTGGAGCTGCACACCGCCGTGCAATGGCCGCAACTCTCGCAGGCGTCGGTGACACGAATGCGCATCGGCGCCACCCGATCGGCGGCCGAGAAGATCGCGCCATAGGGACAGGCATAAGTGCAGAATCCTTTGGCTCCGAGAAAATAGACGCAGGCGAACCCGCAAACCAGAAAGGTGAGCGCGCCGACGATCAGGCCAGGAAAAGTCGCCCAGAATTCGGTGGTGGTGAGTTCCCAGCCACGCACGGCCAGACTGTCGCCGATCCACCATCGATACAGCGCAGGCCAAAGGAACATGTAGAAGAAGGCCAGCGCCGGCACCCACATCAGGGCCCTGGATTTCAACGGCCGCGGGGTGATGCCAAGTTTCAGCATCCAGTGACGGCAAAGATCCTGCAGGGCCAGCACATGGCAGCCCCAGCCGCAGAAGAAACGTCCAAAGATGGCGGTCAGCACAATGGTGGCGGCAAAGAACAACAAGCCGGTGTTGACGATCGACGAGCGGCTGAAGGCCATCGCTTCCGAGGGTTCCACCGGCGTCAGTGATTCGCCGGTGCTCAGCCAGTGGGCGATGTGCAGACCGATCAGCACGTGCACCAGCACCAGCACCAATGCCCGCCATTTGCCCATTTTCGACGGGCGTATCTTCGGCTTGGCGGCCACTGGCGGCTCGGAGATCAGCGTATGCGGAATCGGCGGGCGTGCAGGCATCGGCGGAGATTAGCGCAGATCGGTGGCAGCAAGAGCGGAGCGCCCGGCTGTTGTAGCCCGAACTGCGCGCAGCGCTGTCCGGGCGGAGGTGCGAAAAGCCCCGCTGAGCCGCTGCGCGGCACAACGGGCTACAGCATCAAGAGCTACGACAGCAGGCGCTCGATGACGCCTTGGTAGGTTTGGGCGAGGGGTTCGAGATCTTCGATCGCAACCCATTCGTTGACCTTGTGGATGCTGTCGTTGAGCGGGCCGAGTTCGACCACTTCGGCGCCAGCGGGGGAGATGAAACGGCCGTCGGAGGTGCCGCCGCCGGTGTCTTCGACCGGATCGATGCCCAGATGCTCGCGCGAGGCGGCGCGCACAGCCTCGATCAGGGCGCGCTTTTCAGTGAGGAACGGTGCGCTGGCGACCCGCGTACGCAGTTCGAACTGCAGGCCGTGGTGCTTGAGGATGCCCTCGACCTGCGCCCGCAGGCTGGCTTCAGTCGATGCCGTGCCATAGCGGAAATTGAAATTGACACTGAGTTCGCCGGGGATGATGTTGTTGGCCCCGGTTCCGGCCTTGACCTCGTAGATCTGGAAGGAGGTCGGTGGGAAATGGCTGTTGCCTTCATCGAAACGGGTCTGGACCAGCTCCAGCAGGGCCGGGGCGAAGGCATGGATGGGATTGAGGGCCTGATCCGGGTAGGCGACATGGCCCTGAATACCCTTGATGGTCAGATAGCCGTGCATGGATCCGCGCCGACCGACGCGGATGCGATCGCCTTGTCTGGCGCCAGAGGAGGGCTCGCCGATCAAGGCGTAATCGAGCTGAATGCCGCGCTCTGCCAACCAGGGCATGACCGCCTGGATGCCGTCCTTGGCGGGACCTTCCTCATCGCTGGTGTAGAGGATGGCGAGCGTGCCGGGATGATCCGGATACGCGGCCACGTAGCGTTCGGCCGCCAGCGTCAGTGCCGCGATGGCCGATTTCATGTCGGCGGCGCCGCGACCGTACAGGCGGCCATCGCGGCGCGTCGGCTCGAAGGGCGGGCTGATCCAGTGCTCCAGCGGACCGGTGGGAACGACATCGGTATGGCCGACCAGCGCCAACACAGGTGCGCCACGGCCATGGGTGGCCCAGAGATTGTCGGTGTCGCCAAAGCGCAGATGATGGATCTCGAAACCGGCGGCGCCGAGGCGATCGGCGATCAATGTCTGGCAGCCCGCATCATCGGGCGTGACCGATGCCCGCGAGATCAGTTCTTCAGTCAGTGTCAGGACGGCATCGCTCACGCATCGGCTCCGGAAACAAAGTGCGCAGCGTAGCGGGATTCCTTGAAGCCCGCGTCAAAGTGGCTGCCGTCGATCAGCAAGGGGCGACGGATCAGCGTCGGGTAACGCGCCAGCAGATCCAGCCATTGCGCCGGGCTTTCGGCAGCCTTGTCGGCCTCGTCCAGCTGGCGCCAGGTGGTGCTGGCGCGGTTGACCAGCTTGTCCCAGCCGAGCGCCGCTGCTGCTTCCTGCAACTGTGCGGGGGACAGCGGCTGGGCACGGTAGTCGACAAACTCATGGGCGATGCCACGCGCCGTCAGCCAGGCGCGGGCTTTCTTGCAGGTGTCGCAGTGGGGGAGACCGTAGAGGGTGGGTGCCAGAGTCATTGGGAAATGGGCTCCTGATCGGGTTGGGATTTCCTGCGGCGGCGCTGCGCCTGTGGGAGCGGCTTCAGCCGCGATGCTTCTGGCCAGGGAAGGCAAAAGCCATCGCGGGCGGAGCCCGCTCTCCCACAGGTCGGCTGCCGGCGCGGCTCTTGTAGGTCCAGACGAGTCTGGACCTACCAAAACAGGTGGGCTCACTCCCTCAGTAGCTCATTCAAGCTGGTCTTGGCGCGGGTGCGCTCGTCGACGCGCTTGACGATGATGGCCGCGTACAGGCTGTGGCTGCCGTCGGCGGCCGGCAGGCTGCCGGCGACCACCACTGATCCGGCTGGCACCCGACCATAGCTGACGGTCTTGCTGGCGCGATCGTAGATGCGGGTGCTCTGGCCGAGGAAAACGCCCATGCCGATGACACTGCCGCGCTCGACGATCACGCCTTCGACCACTTCGGAGCGGGCGCCGATGAAGCAATCGTCCTCGATGATGGTCGGCGCTGCCTGCAGCGGTTCCAGCACGCCGCCAATGCCGGCGCCGCCCGACAGATGCACATTGCGGCCGATCTGGGCGCAGGACCCCACAGTTGCCCAGGTGTCGACCATGGTGCCGGCACCGACGTGGGCACCGATGTTGATGAAGCTCGGCATCACCACCACATTGCTGGCCACATGCGCGCCGCGGCGAATCACCGCGCCCGGCACCACGCGGGCGCCAACGGCCTTGAACTGCTCCTCACCGGCCTCGGCGAAGCGCAGTGGCACCTTGTCATAGAAGTTGGCCGGGCTGGCCGGCATGGCGACAGTTGCGTTGATGCGGAAATACAGCAGCACCGCCTTCTTGATCCATTCATGGACCTGCCAGCCGCCATCCACCGGTTCCGCCACCCGCAGCTGCCCCGATTCCAGGCCTTCCATCACGGCTTCTACAGCGCCCGCGACCTCGGCTGGCACTCGATCCGGGGCGTAGTCGTTGCGCGCCTCGAAAGCGCGGTTGATCAGTTCGGACAAGCCCGAGCTTGAGTTGGTCATGAGGAAGGATCCTTGAAAGTCAGCCGCCGATGCTACGAGATTGCGTCAATCCCTGTGGGAGCGGACTCTGTCCGCGACGGCGTTTTCTGGGCGACGGTAGCCACTTTCGCGGCTGAAGCCGCTCCCACAGTAGGAGCGCCCTTGTGGCGCGACCGTGGTGTCGGGAGGCGGTGACGAAGATCGGGAACCTCGTTGCGCTGTTGGCAGTAGCGGAACGCAGAGAACGCTGAGGGGCGCAAGGAACGCAGAGAGGAGCTCGTCCACATCCACTTTGCTTTTCTCCGTGTTCTCAGCGGCCCTCAGCGTTCTCTGCGTTGATGCTCTTGCCCGCCAGCGAGCGAGACGATCAGCTGGTGTCGTATTCCGATGGCTGCGGTCGTGACGCAAGGTCGCTCCTACGTTGAAGCGGTCGCGACGCGAGGTCGCTCCTACGTTGAAGCGGTCGCGACGCAAGGTCGCTCCTACGTTGAAGCGGTCGCGACGCAAGGTCGCTCCTACGTTGAAGCGGTCGCGACGCAAGGTCGCTCCCACGTTGAAGCGGTCGCGACGCGAGGTCGCTCCTACGTCAAGACGGGCGCGGCGCGCGCTTGTCAGCTGTCGCTGACCCTGGCCAGCAGCGCTTCACGCACGCGCTCGGCGCCGGCGGCGTCGAGTTTCTGGCCGTCCTGGGTGGTCACGGTGAAGAAATCCTCGGCGCGCTCGCCGAAGGTGGCGATGCGGGCCGAATGCACGCGCACGTCGGCATCCTTGAAGGCGTGGGCGACGCTGGCCAGCAGGCCGGGGCGGTCGGCGCACACCAGTGACAGCAGGGTACCGCTGTCATCGCTGCGCGATTCGAAGGCGATGCGTGGTGGAAACTTGAACAGACGCTGTTCGCGGGTGGCTCTGCGCTTGGCCAGGCGGGGTTTCAGCGGCTTTTCGGCGAAAGCCATGCTGAGCGCCATCTGGATCTCCAGATTGCGGGTCATCGAATCCTGCTCTTCCTTGCGCATGTCCAGCACCTGGAAGGTGTCCAGGGTGTGCCTGGACTTGCAGGTCATGATCCGCGCGGCAATGACTGACAGATCCATGCGATCCAGCATCGAGGTGATCGTGGCGAAGATGCCGGCCTGGTCGGGAACACGCACGAAGATCTCGCGGGTGCCGCCGCCGCCGACCGCGCGGACGGCGATCAGGGGCTGGCCGGGCCGACCGCCGCTGACGATGGCATGGGTCAGCCAGCGCAGCTGATCCGGTGTGTAACGCCAGAAGCTCTGTTCCGGAAAGTCATCCCAGAGCGCCTCGACGGCGCTGAACATGCAGCCTTCGCCGGTCAGTAACTCCAGCGCCTTCAGGCGCGTTGCGCGCACGCGATCCTGGCGGTTGACGGGTTGATCGGTGCCGCGCCGCAGCTGGAATCGGGCGGCCTGGTAGAGGTCGCTCAGCAGCTTGCTCTTCCAGCCGTTCCAGAGCTTGGGATTGGTGGCGCGGATATCAGCCACGGTCAGCAGGTACAGGCATTCGAGCCGTTCCCAGTCGCCCACCTTTTCGGCGAATCGGCGCACCACTTCTGGATCCTGGATATCCTGCTTCTGTGCCGTGACCGACATCAGCAGGTGGTTCTCCACCAGCCAGGCCACCATTTCGATGTCGGCCCGGGCGCAGCCCAGGCCGCGCAGGTAGCGGCGGGCATCGCCGGCGCCCAGTTGCGAGTGGTCCCCGCCGCGGCCCTTGGCGATATCGTGGAAGATGCCGGCGTAGAACAGCAGCTCTGGCTGGCGCACGCGTTGCGCCAGCTCGTGGGCGAGTTCGAACTGCTTGTCGGCTTCCGGTTCGAAAAAGCGTTCCAGATTGCGAATCAGGAACAGCGTGTGCTGATCGACGGTGTAGACATGGAACAAATCGTACTGCATCCGTCCGCTGACACGCGCAAAGGCGGGCAGCAATGCGCCGAGCAGACCATGGCGGTGCATTTCGCTCAAGGCGCGGAAAGGCCGGCGCGTGCGCAGGATCGATTCCAGCGCCTCGTGGGCCAGCCGATCCTGGGCCAGGGCCCGTCTGAATCTGGGCAAGGCCTTGGCCAGCGCCTGAGCCAGATCAGGGCCCAGTGTGCGCGAGCTGGCATTCCGGGTCAGGCATTGAAAGGGCTCCATCAGATCCGCCGGGGCGGTGAATCCCTTGTAGCTGTCCAGGGCTTCGATGGCGTCTTCACGCAGGCCGAAGTGCTGGCTGCCGGCAATGGTCGCCAGCGGCGTGTGCACTTCTTCCACGCGGCGCGCCATGCGTTCGATCAGGGCTTGCGAGAGGCGGTCGATATCGCTGGCTGCGCGAAAGTACCGGTGCATCAGTGACTCGACCGGATGCTCGCGCGGATGCGAGCCCGGGCGATTGAACAACTGCGCCAGTGCCGGCTGGTAGTCGAACAGCACCCGCTCCTCGTGGCGGCCGCTGATCACATGCAGCGCGAATCGCAGGGTGGACAGCCAGGCCTCGGCACGTGCCAGACGGCGGGCCTCGTCGGCTTCGAGCAAGCCCAGTTCCACCAGTGCCGGCCAGCGCGACACACCGAAACAGCGCTTGGCGATCCAGCGCGTGGTCTGCAGATCGCGCAGGGCGCCGCGACCGTTCTTGAGATTGGGCTCCAGATTGTGGGCGGTATCGGCGTGGCGGCTGTGGCGCTCGTCGCGTTCATCAACCTTGGCCCGTAGAAAATCTGCCGGCGGCCACAGATCGGGCGCCTGCAACTGCGCTTGCATCTGCTGACTGAGGCTGCGGTCGCCGCACAGATAGCGGGCGTCGAGCAGCGCTGTGTAGCCGGCCTGATCCTCGCGCGCGAATTCGATCAGGCCGGGCAGGGTGCGCACGGCCTGGGACAGTTCCAGGCCCAGATCCCAGGCAGCGGCCAGGAAGGCACGCACGGCTGTGTCCAGAGCCGGGCTGCGGCCCTCGGCGCAGAGCACCAGGATGTCGACATCGGATCCGGGGAAGAGCTGCCCTCGGCCATAGCCGCCGGTGGCGATCAGGCAGGCACTGGGCGCACCGTCGGACGATTCTGCCGGCACTTTCGTGGCCACGGTCTGGACCCACAGCGCCCGCAGTTCCTTGTCGATACGGCTGGAGATGGCTCGTATGCAGGCGCTGGCATGCCCGCTGTCGCGAAAGCGCTGCTTGATCTCGGTGCGGAACTGCTCCAAGTGCTCGCGACGGCGGGTCAAGTCCGTGGCCGGCGCAGGCTTGTCAGCCACGGATCGCGTCAAAAAGGCTCTCCGTCTGCCAGCGTGAGTACCTCGAACCCGTCCTCGGTCACCAGCACCGTGTGCTCCCATTGCGCCGACAGCGAGCGGTCCTTGGTGACCACGGTCCAGCCATCCGGCAGCAGCCGCACGTGGCGCTGCCCGGCATTGACCATGGGTTCGATGGTGAAGGTCATGCCAGGCTTCAGTTCCTCGCCCTTGCCGCGGGACGGATCATAGTAATGCAGCACCTGCGGTTCTTCGTGGAAGCGCTCGCCAATGCCATGACCGCAGTACTCGCGCACCACCGAGAAACGCTCAGCTTCGACGAAACGCTGGATGGCACGACCGATTTCTCCCAGATGTTCGCCCGGCTTGACCATCTCGATGCCGAGCTTCATCGCCGCCAGTGTGGTGTCGACCAGGCGCCTGGCCAGCACCGAGGTCTCGCCGACATGGAACATGCGGCTGGTGTCGCCATGAAAGCCATCCTTGATCACAGTGACGTCGATATTGATGATGTCGCCTTCTTTCAGCACCTTGGGCCCGGGAATGCCGTGGCAAACCACGTTGTTGACCGAGGTGCAGATCGAACGCGGAAAGCCCTTGTAGTTCAGCGGGGCAGGGATGGCCTGCTGCTGGTCGACGATGTACTCGTGGCAGATCCGGTCGAGTGCATCGGTGCTGACACCCGGAACCACGTGTGGTCGGATCATCTGCAGCACTTCGGCTGCGAGGCGCCCGGCGACGCGCATCTTCTCGATCTGTTCCGGTGTCTTGTAGGTAATACTCATGAAAATCCTGTCTGTGTTCGGACCCGCGCATCCTGGCGGCGGCGGTCAAGCCTCGCACGCACGGGCGGCTTGTCAAGCCTGACCACGCAATTTGGGTTCTGTGGCGGTGGATTGCAAGTGGGTCATCGGGCGGCGGCAGTAGCGGCGTATCGCCGCCCGTCTGTGGGAGCGGACTCAGTCCGCGACGCTCCTGCGCCGACGCTGGCACTGTTCGCGGATGAATCCGCTCCCACCGGCGACCGAGGCCTCTGTGGGAGTGGACTCAGTCCGCGATGCTTCTGCGCCGACGCTGGCATTGTTCGCGGATGAATCCGCTCCCACCGGCGACCGAGGCCTCTGTGGGAGTGGACTATGTCCGCGACGCTTCTGCGCCGACGCTGGCATTGTTCGCGGATGAATCCGCTCCCACCGGCGTGCGGCGTTTGACTTGCCGGCCGGACCCGGAAAAAGCTATGCTCCCGCGGATTTTTGGATCGAGCTGATCCGGTCCATGTCCGTCGATCGCCGCAATCCTGCGGCGACGATGACTCCACACACGCATGGTTGTCGTGGTCGGGTTGGTGCCCAGGAAGGGCTCCCGAAGCGCATGCGTGGAGGCCCAACCACGGGGATAATCCCCAAAAGTATCAAGGACTTAAGTATGACCACCGTGACCATGCGGCAAATGCTCGAAGCGGGCGTCCATTTCGGACATCAGACCCGTTACTGGAACCCGAAAATGGGTCCGTACATCTTCGGCGCCCGCGGCAAGATTCATATCGTCAATCTGGAAAAGACCCTGCCGCTGTTCAATGACGCGATGAATTTCATCAGCGGTCTGGCGCAGCGTCGCAGCAACATCCTGTTTGTCGGCACCAAGCGCTCGGCTCGTCAGACCATCAAGGAAGAAGCCTCGCGTTGCGGCATGCCGCACGTGTCGGCGCGCTGGCTCGGCGGCATGCTGACCAACTTCCGCACCGTCAAGCAGTCGATCGCGCGTCTGAAGGAGCTTGAGACCCAGAGCACCGACGGCAGCTGGGAGCGTCTGGTCAAGCACGAAGCCCTGCAGCTCTCGCGCGAGATGGAGAAGCTGGACAACAGCCTGGGCGGCATCAAGAACATGAACAGCCTGCCGGACGCGCTGTTCGTGATCGATACCGGTCACGAAGAGATCGCGATCAAGGAAGCTCGCAAGCTCGGCATTCCGGTGATCGGCATTGTCGATACCAACCACAATCCGGACCATGTCGATTACGTGATCCCGGGTAACGACGACGCGATCAGTGCCATCCAGCTGTATGCACGCGCCGCTGCAGATGCCGTGCTGGAAGGCAAGGCTGCGGCTCCGGCCGCCGCTGTGGGTGCAGCCGATGATTTCGTCGAGCTGGACGCCGATGGCAATCCGCTGGCCGGTGCCGCCAAGCCGGACAACAACCGTCGCAACAAGCCCAATGACCGCAAGGGACCGCCGCGTCGTCGTCCCAGCGGTGGTCCGGGTGGCGCACCGCGTCGTTCGGATGACGCCGGCGAGTAATCCTGCACGTTGATCATGGTCCGGCGCGAGTCGCCGGACCTGCAAATCCCAGGGGTGCGCGCCAGCCGCGTGCCCTCTATCACCTTGTTCGATTTAAGGAATGACCATGGAAATCACCGCTGCCCTCGTGAAGGAACTGCGCGAGCGCTCTGGCGCCGGCATGATGGAATGCAAGAAAGCGCTGGTGGAAAACGCTGGCAACATTGAATCTGCGGCCGACTGGCTGCGCACGCAGGGTCTGGCCAAGGCCGACAAGAAGGCCACTCGCGTCGCCGCGGAAGGTCGTGTTGCCCTGGGTCAGGCAGACGGCAAGGCCCTGTTGGTCGAGCTCAACTGTGAAACCGACTTCGTCGGCAAGGACGAGAACTTCGTCAAGTTTGCCGCCGACGTCGCCGCCGCCGCCGTCGCCGCCGGCACCGCTGAGGTCGAATCCATCAAGTCGCTGCCGCTGGCTGACGGTCAGACGGTGGATCAGGTGCGCCAGGCGCTGGTTGCCAAGATCGGCGAGAACATGCAGGTGCGCCGCGCCGCCATGATTTCGGGTGGCAACATCGGTGCCTACATCCACAGCAACGACAAGCTGGGCGTGCTGGTGGCGCTGGAAGGCGGCACGCCGGAACTGGCCAAGGGCCTGGCCATGCATATTGCGGCGATGAATCCGCAGTACCTGGACATGAGCGAAGTGCCGGAAGAAGTGGTGGCGCGTGAGCGCAACATCGCCATGGAGCAGGCCAAGGATTCGGGCAAGCCGCCGGAAATCCTGGAGAAGATGATCCAGGGCAAGATCCGCAAGACGCTGGCCGAACAGACCCTGCTGGGCCAGGCCTATGCTGCGCCGGATGCCAATGGCATGGGTGTGGAAGAGGCCATCAAGAAGGCTGGCGCCAAGGTCACCGGCTTCGTGCGCATGAATGTGGGCGAGGGCATCGAGAAGAAGGAAGAGAACTTCGCCGAAGAAGTGATGAAACAGGTCAAGGCGAGTCAGTAAGCAGTCACTGAAGGCCCCGGGTTCCGGGGCCTTCTTTTATCAGCAGTAGCCGGGCGGGATGGTTGGCTGGCGTCCGCCTGTTGAGCGCATTGTATCGGCCATCTGGACATTGGAGACCCCTTCGCATGAGCAGCGCCCCACCGGTATTTCGCCGCATCTTGTTGAAGCTCAGCGGTGAGGCACTGCTGGGCGCGGAGGATTATGGTATCGATCCGGAGGTATTGCATCGCCTCGCTGCCGAGATCATCGAAGTCTCCAAGATCGGCGTGCAGATCGGTCTGGTGGTGGGCGGCGGCAATATCTTCCGCGGCGTCGGGCTGGCCAAGAGTGGCATTGATCGCGCCACCGCTGATCACATGGGCATGCTGGCCACGGTGATGAACTCGTTGGCGCTGCAGGACGCGATCGAGAAGCAGGGCGCGACCTGCCGGGTCATGAGTGCCATCAAGATCAACGAGGTCTGCGAGGACTACATCCGCCGCCGCGCCATTCGCCATCTGGAGAAGAACCGTATCGTGGTCTTCGCCGCCGGTACCGGCAATCCCTTCTTCACCACCGACTCTGCCGCCGCCCTGCGCGCGATCGAAATCAACGCCGATCTGATGCTGAAGGCGACCAAGGTCGATGGGCTGTACTCGGCCGATCCGAACAAGGACCCGAATGCCGTCCGTTTCGACAAGATCAGCTACGACAGCGCCATCGAGCGCAAGCTGGCGGTCATGGACACCACGGCCTTTGCGCTGTGTCGCGACTATCGCATGCCGATCCGGGTCTACGATCTGCACCGCCGCGGCGATCTGATGCGCATCGTCCAGGGTGAGAATGTGGGCACGCTGGTCGATCAGAACGGCTAGCCCAGGGATCTGGCGGGGCGTCGTCTTCTGCCGCCTGAGTCGGTACGACATGCTCATGGGCGATATGCCACTTTGGTAGGAGCGCCCTCGTGGCGCGAACGGCTCCGCGACGATCCTGCTGGGACGCAGGATGTGGCCAGACGCCGGACGCCAAGAACGCAAAGGAAAAGCAGAGAGCTCGCGGAGAGAAGTAGAGCCGTCCTGGATGGGCTTTTCTCCGCGTTCTCAGCGGCCCTCTGCGTGCTCTGCGTTGAAGCTCTTGTCCAACAATGGGCGAGAAGTGCCGGCTGTCGCGTCGCGATGGCGGATGCTCGATCTGTTCCGTGAACAACGATGGGCTCGGCAACACCAGCGCTGGCCGCCTATCCCGCTATACTCCGCGGCCATTCCATGGCTGTGACAAGGAAGGACCCATGACTAGCTCACTCGCTGAAATCAAGGCGGACGCGGAAACGCGCATGCACAAGTGCATCGAGGTGCTGAAACAGGAGTTGATGAAGCTCCGCACCGGACGCGCATCGGCGCAACTGCTCGATCATCTCCGTGTCGATTACTACGGCTCCCCCGTGCCGATCAGCCAGGTGGCCAATGTGACCGTGGCGGATGCCCGCACCATCACCGTGCAGCCCTGGGAGAAGCCCATGGTCGCAGCCGTCGAGAAGGCCATCATGACCTCGGATCTGGGTCTGACACCGAACACCGCGGGTCAGGTGATTCGTATCGTCATCCCGCCACTGACCGAGGAACGCCGTCGGGATCTGGCCAAGGTGGTCTCCCACGAGGGCGAGAACACCAAGGTGGCCATTCGCAATGTGCGTCGTGATGCCAATCACCACTGCAAGGAATTGCTCAAGGCCAAGATCGCCACCGAGGACGAGGATCGTCGTGCCGAGGACGACATCCAGAAGCTCACCGATCGCTTCGTCAAGGAAGTGGACGCGGTGGTCAAGCACAAAGAAGATGAGTTGATGCAGCTTTGAGCGCAGCTGCCGCGCCGGCGCCTGAGGGGCCGGCTACCGGTCCCGCAGCGCCCACGCCGCGGCATGTGGCCATTGTCATGGATGGCAATGGTCGCTGGGCCAAACAGAGGCGTCGGCCGCGTGCCTTCGGGCATCGAGCCGGCGTGCAGGCCGTGCGCAAAGTCATCGAGGCCTGCATTCGATCCAAGGTGGAAGTGCTCACCCTGTTCGCCTTCAGCAGCGAGAACTGGTCGCGCCCCGAGGGCGAAGTTCGTCATCTGATGGACTTGTTCCTGCGCGCCCTGCGCAAGGAGGCCCGGGAACTGGCGGGCAATGGCGTGCGCCTGCGTTTCATCGGCGAGCGCAGCCGGTTTTCGCCGGAACTGCGCGCCGCCATGGCGGAATCTGAAGCAGCCGCGTTGGATGTGGTGCGCCTGACGGTGAACATCGCCGTCAATTACGGAGGGCGCTGGGATATCGTCAACGCCGCTCAGGCACTGGCCCGCGCGGCCGTGGCGGGACAGATCGACCCGGATGCGATTGATCAGACAAGTTTCGAGCAGCACCTGTCGCTGGCGCCGCTGCCCGAACCGGATCTGTTCATCCGCACCGGCGGCGAGGCCCGGATCAGCAACTTTCTGCTCTGGCACCTGGCCTACACGGAGCTCTACTTCACGCCGATCCTCTGGCCCGATTTTGACGAGCCAGCCTTTGCTGCAGCGCTGGCCGAATTCGCCCAGCGCGAGCGTCGATTCGGCAAGACCAGCGCCCAGGTAACGGGTAAACCCGAGGCTGTGAATGTCTGAGTCGCAACCATTGGAATCGAAGCCTTCGGTCAGCAGCGGCCTGCGCGCGCGCGTGGGCACCGCGTTGCTGCTGGCACCATTGGCGATACTGGCGGTGCTGTATCTGCCGAGCACGGCCTTCGCCTTCGGTTTTGGCCTGGTGCTCTGCTACGCCATCTGGGAATGGACGCGGGTGATCGGTTTCCGGCTGCGGGGCCTGCGCGCGGCGGCCGTGCTGGTCAACGGCGGCATCATGGCGGCCCTGATCCTGTTGCGCCCGGAGAACTGGCTGCTGCCGATTGCCTGGATCGGGGTGATCTGGTGGTGTCTGGCCATACTCTGGCTGCGCGCCTTTGAATTCGGCTCTGCGCCGACCCGACGCAATCGCGAACTCAAGATGCTGGTGGGCAGCGCCATGGTGGTCCCTGCCTGGGTGGCAGCATGGCTGATCCATCGCGAGCCGGTGACCGGGCCCTGGTGGACGCTGTTCGTATTGATGCTGATCTGGGTGGCGGATGTTTCGGCCTATTTTGCCGGGCGGCGTTTCGGTCAGCACAAGCTGGCGCCGCGGATCAGTCCGGGCAAGACCCGAGAGGGTGTTTATGGTGCGCTCGTTGGCACCGTGATCTTCGCCGCACTGGCGGGGTGGCTGCTGAAACCTATTCCGGTCGGCCATGTGCTGCTGGTGGTGCTGGCCACGGTGACGGTGTTGTTCTCGATTGTGGGTGATCTGTTCGAGAGCCTGATCAAGCGCCAGTCGAATCTCAAGGACAGCGGTTCGCTGCTGCCCGGTCACGGCGGCATTCTGGATCGGATCGACAGCATGCTGGCGGCCTTCCCGATCTTCGTCTGTGGCCGCTATCTGATCGGCCTATGAAGTCGATCTGCCTGCTCGGTGCCACCGGGTCCATTGGTCGCAGCACCCTGGATCTGATCGCCCGGCATCCGGACCGATTTCGTCTGCACAGTGCGGTGGCGGCGCGAGATGATCTGGGCATGGCCGAGATCTGTGAGCGCTTCAGACCCGAGGTGGCAGTCATGGCCGACGCCGACGCCTGTCTGCGCCTGGCCGCACGTCTGCGAAACAGCGCGCCAGGTACAACGGTAGCCAGCGGCATGTCAGCGATCGAGACCGTAGTGGCCGACGCTGCAGTGGACACCGTGGTGGCAGCCATCGTCGGGGCCGCCGGCTTGCCCGCCACGCTGGCAGCGGCGCATGCCGGCAAGCGCATCCTGCTCGCCAACAAGGAGGCACTGGTCTGTGCCGGCGGCCTGCTGATGCAGGCGGTGGCCCAGGGTGGGGCGCAGCTGTTACCCATCGACAGCGAGCACAACGCCATTTTTCAGTGCCTGCCCGATCCTCTGCAGCGTCCGTTGGCGGGCGTGCGCCAGCTTTGGTTGACAGCTTCAGGTGGGCCGTTCCGGGGCTGGAGCCGCGCCCAGTTGGAACAGGTGACCGTCGCTCAGGCCTGCGCCCATCCGAACTGGACGATGGGTCCGAAGATCTCGGTGGACTCTGCCACCTTGATGAACAAGGGGCTGGAGGTGATCGAGGCGCACTTTCTGTTCGGTCTCGAAAGCTCTCGGATCCGGGTCATCGTGCATCCGCAAAGCACGATCCACTCCCTGGTCGAATACCATGATGGCAGCTTCCTGGCACAGCTCGGCAGCGCCGACATGCGCATTCCGATTGCCCATGCACTGGCCTGGCCTGAGCGGATCGAGTCGGGTGCGCCGACATTGGACCTCGCTGCGCTGGCGCGGCTGGATTTCTCCACCCCTGACCTTGAAGCCTTTCCTTGCCTTAAACTCGCCTATCAGGCACTGGAGGCTGGAGGCACGGCGCCAGCCATGCTGAACGCGGCCAATGAAGTGGCGGTGGCAGCATTCCTGAACGGCAGCCTTGGCTTTGCCGGAATTGCCGCCACTGTTAACGAGGCTTTAAATCGTTGTGCCCTATCGTCTGTAGAGTCGGTGGCTGACGTGCTCGAAGCTGACCGGCAGGCCCGAAGCGTGGCGACTGCGGTCATCGATTCAGGAAAGCGGAGCTGATATGGAATTGTTGCTGGGCTCGATCTTCTGGTTTCTGGTGGCGACCAGCCTGCTGGTGACCTTTCACGAGTTCGGGCACTTCTGGGTGGCTCGCCGTTGTGGCGTCAAGGTGCTGCGCTTCAGCGTGGGCTTGGGCAAGCCGCTGTGGACCCGACGCGGGCGCGATGGGACCGAATACGTCATCGCCGCGATACCGCTCGGCGGCTATGTGAAGATGCTTGATGAACGCGAGGCCGATGTCGAGGCGAAGGAGGTCCATCAGGCCTTCAACCGCAAATCCATTGGCCAGCGGGTGGCCATCGTCGCCGCTGGACCGATCTTCAATCTGGTGTTTGCGTTGTTCGCCTTCTGGTTGATGCTGCTGGTCGGGGTCAAGGACTATTCGCCTTATGTGGGCGAGGTCGAGGGATTCGCGGCCGAATCCGGGTTGCGGCGCGGCGATCTCATTCTTGCCGTCAACGGCGATCCGGTCAGCAACTGGACCCATGTGCTGGTCGACCTGACCACCAAGGCCTATCGCGGCGAGACGGTCAACATCGATGTGCGCCGCGATGGCGGTGGTATCGCCACCCAGCGCATGAATCTCGGCCAGTTGGGCGAGCCGGTAGATGAGTCGCGCTTTCTCACCCAACTTGGCCTGAAACCCTGGCATTGGGTGCCGCCCACCGAGGTGGGTGCACTGAGCCCGGGCGATCCGGCCGAACTCGCGGGCTTGAAAGTCGGCGACACCATCGTTCAGGTCGGCGACACGCCGGTGAATCGTTTTGCCGACATGCGCGATGCCATCCAGGCCGAGGCCGGCGCGCACGAGGGTCGGGTACGACTGCTGGTGGACCGCAACGGCATTCGCGAGACCCTGGTGATCCAGGCCCGGCAACACACGGTTGAGGAGCAGACGGCCTGGGTGGTTGGCGTGGCCCCCGACATGCGCGAGACCACACGCCACTATGGGCCGCTGGCGGCGATCCCGCAGGCCTTCAGCGAAACCTGGCGCCTGACCGTTGGCAGTCTTCGAGTCATCCGGCACATGATTTCCGGCGAGGCACAGCTCAAGAACGTGTCCGGTCCGATCAGCATTGCGCAGTTCGCCAACTACTCGGCGGAAGGCGGCTTTACCCAGTTCCTGCGTTTTCTTGGACTGATCAGTCTGAGCTTGTGCATCATGAACCTGTTGCCGATTCCGATTCTGGATGGCGGCCATTTGTTGTATTACTTTATTGAGTGGGTGAAAGGTAGTCCGCTGAGTGATCGGGCCCAGGCCGTAGGCCACTATCTGGGTCTTGGAGCCTTGCTGGCACTGATGTGTCTGGCATTCTTCAACGATTTCAGCCGGATGTTGAGTTCCTAGGCACTACCTCGCCCCCATCGAGACCACGCAAGCTGATTGATAAACACAACGCGTGGCTCTTCCTGACGATGATTCGCCCTGAGGCTTTGCGCGCATGAAAAAGTTGGTCGCGTCCATTTTGTTGGCACTTTCCGGAGGCGCGGCGCTGGCTGCCGACGACTTCGTCATCAGCGACATCCGCATTGACGGATTGGAGCGCATCTCCGCCGGTACCGTGTTCACCTATCTGCCGGTGCAGAAGGGAGATCGGCTGGATCGTTCGCGGGCCTCGGACGCGCTGCGTTCCCTGTACAAGACCGGCTTCTTCAAGGACGTTCGTCTGGACCGTCAGGGCGACATCCTGGTCGTCACCGTGTCCGAACGTCCGGCGATCTCGAAGATCACGCTGGTCGGCAACAAGGACATCAAGACCGAGGAGCTGACCAAGGGCCTCGACAACATCGGCCTGGCCGAGGGTGAAACCTACAACGAGCTCAACATCGAGCGCGTGACCCAGGAGTTGACCCGGCAGTACAACAACCGCGGCAAGTACAATGTGCGCATCACGCCCTCGGTGAAGTCGCTCGATCGAAACCGCGTCGATGTGACCATCACCATTGCCGAGGGCAAGGCCGCCAAGATCCGGCATCTGAACATCGTCGGCAACACCACGTTCACCGATGAAGAGATCCGCAAGGAGTTCGAACTCGACACCACCAACTGGCTGTCCTGGTACCGCCGTGACGACCAGTATTCGCGCGAGAAGCTCTCCGGTGACCTGGAGAAGTTGCGCGCCTTCTATCTGGATCGCGGTTACGTCGATTTCGACGTGGAATCCACGCAGGTCAGCGTCAGCCCCGACCGTCGCAATGTCTACATCACCGCTAACGTCAACGAAGGCGAGGTCTATACCGTCGGTGAAGTTCGCCTGACCGGCAAGTTCGTGGTCGATGAAGCCACTCTCAACCGGCTGGTGGTGTTCAAGACCGGCGAGACCTTCTCCCGCAAGAAGCTGGAACAGACCAGCGAATACATCGAGAAACTGCTCGGCAACTTTGGCTACGCCTTTGCCAAGGTCTCGCCGGTGCCGGATGTGGATCGCGAGAAGCGCATTGTCGGCATCACCATGCTGGTGGATCCGGGCAAGCGCGTGTATGTGCGCCGCATCAATTTCGAGGGCAACGCCAAGACCCTGGACGAAGTCTTGCGCCGGGAAATGCGTCAGTTCGAAGGCGGCTGGTACAACCAGGCGGCGATCGATCGCTCCAAGGTGCGCCTGGAACGCCTGGGCTTCTTCAAGAAAGTCGAGGTCGAAACGCCCAAGGTGGCGGGCAGCGACGACCAGGTCGATGTGGTCGTCAAGGTCGAGGAACAGCAGACCGGCAACTTCCAGTTCGGCGTGGGCTACTCCGAGCTTCAGGGCGCCATCCTGTCGGTGGCGCTGAGCTTCGACAACTTCCTGGGTACCGGCAACCGGGTGGGGTTCGCGGTCAGCAACAACCGGGTGTACAAGCGTTTCGATGCCTCCTACTACAATCCCTATTACACCGATGAGGGCGTCAGCCGCGGCTTCAACGTCAGCTACCGCGAACTGGATTCGGCCCAGGCCAATCTCGCGAGCTACACCTCGAACGTAGCCCAGGTCGGCATGAACTACGGTTTGCCGCTCTCGGAATATGACCGCATCAACTTCCGCCTGGCGCTGGACCAGACCCAGATCGACATCTACCCGGGACTGACGCCGGCGGAGTACATCCCCTTTGTGTACGACAACCGCACCTTCAACTCCTGGCGCCTTGAAACCTCGTGGTTCCGCGACAGCCGCAACCGTTTCTTCTCGCCCACGGCGGGTGCATTGACCAAGCTCACGGCCGAACTGGTGTTGCCGCCCAGCGAGCTGCGTTACTACAAGATCTCGGCTCAGTACCAGAAGTACTTCCCGTTGACCCAGAACTTCACCTTGATGCTCAACGGTGAAGTTGGCTACGGCGACACCTACAGCGGCAGCAAGACCAATCCTGTACCCGATGAGAATGGTGATCCCCTGGGCGGGCGGCTGGGCTTCCCGTTCTGGGAGAATTTCTATTCCGGCGGTGTGCGCTCGGTGCGTGGTTTCCGTGACAACACCCTGGGGCCGCGCCTGTTGTCGGGTAGCCAGCTGCTGCCCGTGGGTGGCGCGCTCAGCGTGATTGGCAATGTCGAGTTCCTGTTCCCGACGCCCTTTGCCAAGGGTGCCGACACCATTCGCCTGGGTCTGTTCTTCGATGTCGGCAATGTCTACAAGGATTTCAACGACTTCGATGCAGGAGAATTGCGCTATTCGACGGGTTTGACCATGCAATGGCGTGCACCCGTGGGCCCGATTGTGATCAACTTGGCCTATCCCTTGAACGACAAGCCCGGAGACGACGTCGAACGCATCCAGTTCTCCTTCGGTAATCAGTTCTAGGCTGGGAGCTCAAGGCGGGGCGCCCGTGCCTAGGTCTGCTCGATCGCGGTTTGTGCGCCCCTTGCGGGTGCTGGCCGCAGCCGGGCTGCTGTTGCTGTTGGCGAGCTCGGGTTGGGCGCAGACAGCAGCAGCGAAGATTGCCTATGTCGACACCGAACGCATCATCCGGGAATCCCAGCTCTTTGTGGTCGGGCAGGAGAAGCTGAACGAGGAATTCTCGGCCCGCAACCAGCTGCTGGAGCTGGAAAACGCCCGACTGCGCGAGCTTGAAACCCGTCGCGATCGAGATATCGACACCTTGTCTACGTCTGACGCGCTGGCCCTTCGGCGTGAAATAG
This sequence comes from Rhodanobacteraceae bacterium, assembly GCA_024234055.1. Lineage (NCBI taxonomy): Bacteria > Pseudomonadati > Pseudomonadota > Gammaproteobacteria > Lysobacterales > Rhodanobacteraceae > Rhodanobacteraceae bacterium. Next base: position 163,639 of record JACKOW010000007.1, on the reverse strand, counting down.
AAACCCTCGAGCGCAGCATCAAGCGCCGTCGTGATGACACCAACCAGGCACTGAACCGGCGCATCAATGAATTGACCGAGACCATCGACCGGCGCATTCAGGAAGAGATCGGCGCTTTTGCGCGCGAGCAGGGTCTCGATCTGGTGCTGACCTCGGGCGTGGGTTTCGCCCATCCGCGACTGGACATCACCGATGCGATCATGACCCGGGTCAACGCCCACGCCCAGGAACTGCGGCAGCCGTGATTGCGTACAGCCTGTCAGAACTGGCGGAGAGATTCGGCCTGGCGCTGCATGGCGCCGGCGAGACCTTGATCGCAGGCGTCGGTACGCTGGAATTCGCCAAGACAGAGCAACTGAGCTTCCTTGCCAACCCCAAGTATCGCAGCCAGTTGGGTGCCACTGCTGCAGCAGCGGTGGTGGCGTCGGCCGAGGCGGTCGACGCTGCACCTTGTCCCGTGCTGATCAGTCGCAACCCCTATGCCGATTTCGCCCGGATCGCGGCGCTGTTCGAGCCGCAGCCGGCGCGGCCGCCTGGAGTCCACCCCAGTGCCGTGGTCTCACCCGATGCCAAGATCGATGCCAGTGCCCACATCGGCCCGTTCGTGTTCGTTGCTGCGGGAGCTTCGATCGGCGCCGGCGCGGTGATCGGCGCCCACTGCAGCATCGGTGAGGATTGCCAGGTCGGCCCCGGCTGCCACCTGGTGGCGCGGGTAACGCTGGTGACGCGGGTACGACTGGGAGCGCGGGTGTTGGTCCACCCCGGTGCCGTGCTCGGTGCAGACGGTTTTGGCCTGGCCATGGATCAGGGACGCTGGCTCAAGGTGCCGCAGATGGGCGGCGTGATCGTCGGCGACGATTGCGAAATCGGCGCCAACACCACCATCGACAGGGGCGCCCTGGGCGACACCGTCATCGAAGAGGATGTGCGCCTGGACAATCAGATCCAGATTGCCCACAACGTGCGTATCGGTGCCCACAGCGCCATGGCCGGTTGCTCTGCCGTCGCCGGCAGCGCGAAAATCGGCCGCTATTGCCTGATCGGCGGTGGCGCTGGCGTGCTCGGGCACCTCGAAATCTGCGATCGGGTGACCATCACCGCCATGAGTCTGGTGACCCACAGCATCCGCGAACCCGGCGAGTATTCGTCGGGTACGCCGCTCATGGATAATCGCGACTGGCGTCGCAGTGCCGTCCGCTTCAAGCAGCTGGACCAACTGTCGCGTCAGATCACACCCAAACGAGAACGCTGACGATCATGACCGAAACAAGCAAGGCCCCGGCAGAGTTGCCGGTCGATGTGCGCCGCATCGCCGAGCTGCTGCCCCACCGTTATCCCTTTCTGCTGGTCGATCGCGTCATCGCCTTTGAACCCGGCAAGCGGCTGACGGCGATCAAGAATGTCACCATCAACGAGCATTTCTTCCAGGGTCACTTCCCGGGAAATCCGGTGATGCCCGGCGTGTTGATCCTGGAAGCGCTGGCGCAGGCTTCCGGCATTCTGGTGCAGCTCTCGCAGGAGCAGTTGCCGGATGCCAAGCCGCTGTACTATCTGGTGAAGATCGACAAGGCGCGCTTTGCCAGGATCGTGCGCCCGGGCGACCAGCTCCATCTGGAAGTGGAACAGAAGCGCATGGTCATGCGCATGGGCCAGTTCGTCTGCCAGGCCAAGGTCGACGGCGAGGTGGTCGCCAGCGCCGAGATGCTGTGCGCAGAAAGGGGGCCGTGATGGCGGTGCATCCTACCGCCATCGTCGATGCCCGCGCGCAACTGGAAGCCGATGTCGAGGTCGGGCCATACGCGATCATCGGTGCCGACGTACGCATCGGTGCCGGCTCACGCATAGGCGCGCACTGCGTGCTGGAAGGCCCGTCCGTCATCGGCAGGAACAACCACATCCACGCCCATGCCGCCGTCGGCGGCGCGCCGCAGGACAAGAAATACGCGGACGAGCCCACCGAGCTGATCATCGGTGATGGCAACACCATCCGCGAATTCGTCACCATCAACCGCGGAACGGTGCAGGGTGGCGGCGTCACGCGTATCGGCGACGACAACTGGATCATGGCTTATGTGCATATTGCCCACGATTGCGTCATCGGCAGTCATACGATTCTGGCCAATTCGGTCACCCTGGCTGGCCATGTCACCATCCATGATCACGCGATCCTCGGTGGCTTCTCGCTGATCCATCAGTTCTGCAAGGTGGGTGCCCACGCCTTCACCGGCATGGGCAGCAAGATCAATTGCGATGTGCCGCCCTTCATCGTTGTCGGCAGCGACATGAGCGTGCCGCGCGGCATCAACAGCGAAGGTCTGAAACGCCGCGGCTATACGCCGGAGCAGATCACCGCCGTCAAGCGTGCCTACAAGACGCTTTATCTCTCCGGGCTGAGTCTCAAGGAAGCGCGCGAGAAGCTGCTGGAACAGTCCTTGACCGCCCCCGAGGTGAAATTGCTGGTCGAGTTCATCGACGCCAGCGAGCGCAGCATTCTCAGGTGAAGCGGGGCAGGGGACAAAGTCTGGTGAAGCGGGTCACTGGGCAAGGGGCAGGAGGCAGGGGAAAGGCAGAATCGGCGGTGTGGAATTGTGGGCCCTTTCTCGGTGGCTCTCTGTTTCAAGGTCCCTCGGACTTCCGCTTCACCGCTCTTCCCGTGCCCCGTGCCCCCTGTCCCTTGCCCCGCACAAAGCCATGACTACCATCGTCCTCTGCGCCGGCGAAGCCTCGGGTGACCAACTGGGCGCCGGACTGATCGAGCAACTGCGGAAAGCCCGGCCGGAACTGCACTTTGTCGGTATTGGTGGGCCGGCCATGCGCGCCGCCGGCATGGAGATCTGGTTCGAGTCCCAGGAACTGGCGGTGATGGGTCTGGTCGAGGTGCTGCGGCATCTGCCGCGGCTGCTGCGGCTGCGACGCGATTTTCTCGCCCGCATCGCCGCCAGCGGCGCCAGGATGTACATCGGCATTGATGCGCCCGACTTCAATCTGGGTGTCGAGCGTAGGCTCAAGGCCAGGGGCTTGCGTACGGTGCACTACGTCAGCCCGTCGATCTGGGCCTGGCGCCAGCAGCGTGCCCGCAAGATCGGGCACAGCGCCGATCGGGTGCTGTGCCTGTTCCCCTTCGAGCCCGCGCTCTACCAACGCCATGGCGTTGATGCCCGGTTCGTCGGTCACCCCTTTGCCGACGAGATGCCCTTGGAGGTCGATCGAGCCCAGGCGCGGCGGGACCTGGGTGTCGTGGACGCGCAAACGCTGTTGGCGCTGGTCCCGGGCAGTCGTCGCGGCGAGATCGAACGACTGGCACCCGATTTTCTGGCCACGGCTCGACGACTGATGCAGCAGCGTCCGGGTCTGCACACGCTGATCGCCGCCGCCAACGACGCATCGCCGGCCGCCTTCGGGAATTGCTGGGCGACGAGGCTGCGGCACCGCGCTGGCGGATCGTGGTCGGGCAGATGCGGCAGGTGCTGGCGGCATCCGATGTGGTCCTGGTGGCCTCGGGCACGGCCACGCTGGAAACCGCCTTGAGTCAGCGGCCGATGGTGGTGGCCTACCGACTGGCACCGCTGACCTACTGGATCGTCAAGACCTTCGGCGTGCTCAAGGTGCAGAACTACTCGCTGCCCAATGTGCTCGCCGGCCGCGGCCTGGTCGAGGAAATCAGCCAGGATCAGGTGCGGCCCGAGGTGCTGGCCCCCGCACTCGAACACTGGCTCGACCAGCCCGGCGCTGTCGAAGTGCTGCAACAGGTCTTCGCGCGCATGCACCTCGAACTGCGCCGTGATGCCTCTGCCCAGGCGGCTGCAGCCGTGCTGGAACTGCTGCCTTGAGCACGCGCATCGCCGGCATCGACGAAGCCGGTCGTGGGCCGCTGGCCGGCCCGGTCGTGGTATCGGCGGTGATTCTCGATCCCGAACGCCCGATCGCAGGTCTGGGTGATTCCAAGCTGCTCAAGGCCAGTCAGCGCGACGGATTGGCGCCCTTGATCAAGGCTCAGGCGCTGGCCTGGTCGGTGATCGTGGTCGATGCCGAGGAGATCGACCGGATCAACATCTTCCAGGCCACCATGGCCGGCATGACCCGCGCCGCGTTGGCGCTGGCCATCACGCCCACCGAGGTACTGATCGACGGCAACAAGGTGCCGCGCGACTTGCACCTGCCCGCGCGCGCCATCGTCAAGGGCGATGCCAGCGAGCCCTGTATCTCGGCGGCGTCGATCCTGGCCAAGACCAGCCGCGATGCGCTCATGTGCGCGTTCGACCGGCAATTCCCCGGTTACGGATTCGCCCAGCACTTTGGCTACCCCACACCCGACCATCTGCAGTGCCTGCGCGAGCGGGGGCCGTGCCCGATTCACCGCCGCAGTTTTGCGCCCGTGCGCGAACTGCTTCAGGGCAGCCTGCTGTAGGAGCGCCCTCGCGGCGCGACCGGCGATGCGCCTGTTCCCGTGTAGGAGCGCCCTTGCGGCGCGACCAGCGATGCGCCTGTCCGGTGTAGGAGCGCCCTTGCGGCGCGACCAGCGATGCGCCCGTCCCGTGTAGGAGCGCCCTTGCGGCGCGACCAGCGATGCGCCTGTCCGGTTTTGAGGCAGGTTGTAGCCAGAAGCTGCACTCTGAGTACGCAAAGGAAAAGCAGAGAGAACGCGAAGAAGGGCGTCAAGAGGGCAGAGAACTGGCGACGGTTTTTACCTCAGCTACGGCCCGTGAACCTGTGGGAGCGGACTCAGTCCGCGATCGATCCTGCCACTGTCTGAAGCATCCCGGTTCGCGGCTGAAGCCGCTCCCACAGCGTCCTCACAATGGCGGTGACCCTCCGGGCTTCGGCAAGGCTAGAAGAACAGCTGCTCCAACTCGGCACCGGGATCCGGGGCGCGCATGAAGGTCTCGCCGACCAGGAAGGCGTGCACATCATTCGAGCGCATGCGCTCGACGTCGGCGCGGGTGGCGATGCCGCTTTCGGTCACCAGCAGGCGATCGGCCGGCACGCGCGGCTTCAGCGCCAGCGTGGTGTCCAGGCTGGTTTCGAAGGTGCGCAGATTGCGGTTGTTGATGCCGATCAGGCTGGCGCGCGTGGTCAGCGCGCGCTCCAGTTCCTCACCATCGTGCACCTCCATCAGCACATCGATTCCGAGTTCCAGCGCCAGATCGGTAAACTCGGACAGACGTGAGTCGGGCAGGGCGGCCACGATCAGCAGGATGCAATCGGCACCGAGTTCGCGCGACTCGTAGATCTGATATTCATCGATGGTGAAATCCTTGCGCAGGATCGGCAGTACGCAGGCGCGCCGGGCCTGGGTCAGGTAGCGGTCATGGCCCTGGAAGAAGTCCTCGTCGGTCAGCACCGACAGACAGGCGGCGCCAGCCGACGCGTAGCTCTGGGCGATGGCCGTGGGATCGAAGTTGGGGCGGATCACGCCCTTGCTGGGACTGGCTTTCTTGACCTCGGCAATCACCGCCGGTTGCCCGTGACGGATGCGCGCGCGCAGGCTGGCTTCAAAGCCGCGGGTGGTGGGCACCTCGGCCGTGTGGCTGCGCAATTTCTCCAGCGGCCAGGCGGCACGGCGGGCCGCGACTTCCTCGCGCTTGCGGGCCAGGATGCGCTCGAGGATATCGCTCATAGGGTCTGGGTCAGCTCGGCGTACTGGCGCATGCGCTCCAGCGCGGCGCCGGTTTTCAGGATCTGCTGCGCAGCGGCCACGCCGTCCGCCAGGGTATCAGCACGGTCAGCGGCATACAGCGCAGCGCCGGCATTCAGGGCGACAAAATCCGCGGCAGCGCCGCTTTCGCCGCCGAGCACGCGCTCGATGATCGCCAGACTCTCCGACGGTGAATCCACGCGCATCGAATCAATCGAGGCACGGGCGATGCCGAAATCCTCCGGGGCGATGGAATAGACCCGAACCTTGCCGTCCTTCAGCTCCGCAATCTGACTCGGCGCGGCGATCGACAGCTCATCGAGGCCATCCAGGGCATGGACCGCCAGCACGTGCTTGCTGCCCAGGTCGCCCAGCACCCGGGCCAGCGATTCCAGCCAGCGGCGATCGAACACGCCCAGTACCTGATGCGGCGCGTGCGCCGGATTGGTCAGCGGTCCCAGCAGATTGAACAGCGTGCGCAGGCCCAGCTCGCGGCGCACCGGCGCCGCATATTTCATGGCGCCATGGTGCATGGGCGCAAACATGAAGCCGAAGCCGAGTTCGTCCACGCAGCGGCGTACCGCGTCTGGCCCCAGATCCAGTCGCGCACCCGCCGCTTCCAGCAGATCGGCGCTGCCGGATTTGCTCGACACCGAGCGATTGCCGTGCTTGGCCATGCGAGCACCGCCCACGGCGGCGACGAAGCTGGCTGCAGTGGAGACATTGAAGGTACTGGCGTGGTCGCCGCCGGTGCCCACCAGATCGGTCAGATGCTCGGTCGGCAGTTCCACCGGCGTCATCAGTGAACGCATGACGCGCGTGGCTGCAGCGATTTCGTCGGTGGTTTCGCCCTTCATGCGCAGCGCCACCAGGAAAGCCGAGATCTGTGCCGACGTGGCTTCGCCCGACATGATCGAACGCATCGCGCTTTCGGCTTCAGCGCTGCTGAGGTCCTGACCGCTGACCAGTTTGTTCAACACTTCATTCAACATGGGGGCTCCAGACAATGGGGGCAGCGCAGGGCGCCAGCTTGGGGCAGATCTGCGCGCACGGACCCGTGGAATCTAGGTTCTCGACGGTGCCGGGGTAAAGGGGTGTTTGACGAAGCGGGCCGATCAGGCGGCCTTGCGCTGCGACTGCAGGATGAAATTGCCCAACAGCTGCTTGCCGACGCGCGTCAAGATCGATTCCGGATGGAACTGCACGCCCTCGATGGCGAGTTCGCGGTGACGCAGCCCCATGATCTCGTCGACCGAACCGTCTTCGTTCTCGGTCCAGGCAGTCATTTCCAGCGTATTGGGCAGCGATTCGCGACGAACGATCAGCGAATGGTAGCGGGTGGCCTCGAAAGGATCGGGAAGCCCGGCGAAAACGCCGGCACCACCATGGCGGATCATCGAGGTCTTGCCGTGCATGACCCGCCGGGCCCGGACCACCTCGCCGCCGAAGGCCTGGCCGATGCTCTGGTGACCCAGACAAACCCCCAGAATCGGAATCCGCCCACCGAATTCGCGGATCACGTCCAACGACACACCGGCCTCATTGGGCGTGCACGGCCCCGGCGAAATCACGATCCGGTGCGGCGCCAGCGCGGCAATGTCCGCCAGCGTCAGCGCATCGTTGCGAAACACCCGGACATCCTCACCCAGCTCGGACAGGTACTGCACGAGGTTGTAGGTGAAGCTGTCGTAGTTATCGATCATCAGCAGCATGTCACGATGTCCTTTGGTGTGGCTGGCCTTGCAGGTGTAGTCGCCACTGCCGCCTGAAGCAGAAACTAACCCAGAGGCGCGAGTCTAGGCTATTGCGGAAATCTTGAGTTCGAGCGACGTGGCACGCGTGTCGGCCATGCGGGCGGGTGCTGAGGAGGGCGCCGCGCTGCGTGTGCCGGACGATCAAGAGCGGCCGCGCAGGCGCGCTTCCCTCCTTGAAGCCGCTTCGAGTCTGCCGCAAGGTTCAGGGCCCATGGGCGATGTCGGGCTGATGGCCTGGAAGTACGTTGGCGGGCGCGAACTTCAGAGGCGGATGAAGTAGGGGCCGGCCGTGAGCAAGGTGCCGACGATGACGAGCATCCAGGTGTTTGCCAGGAAGTACGGGTACATCATCAGGGCAACGCCGAAGACCATCGGTGAAATCGCGCGTTGCTTCTTGCCGTAGAGGAAGTAGCCGAGGCCGATGGAGCTGAACAGCACTCCCCACAACAGTCCGGCGGTGCTGCCCATATCGAATCTCCTCAGCGGCCACGGGCGTGGCCTGAGCCAGTATGAGCTGCCGCAGGCGGCAGTGGTTTCCAAAGGCACGAAGTGACTTCTGGGACTGCACGCTGGGTGAGGACTGAGGAAGAGTGGCCGCATGAACGCTATCGAATTTCAGGCTGTGGACGAGCGCGCGCCGAGGCTGTGGATCTGGCAGGCGCGTTTGGGGGCACTCCCTCTGCCCATCGGATTGGCCGTGCTGCTGTCGGCCTGGTCCCTTCCCTTGGCGCTCGTGGCCGCCGTGGCCTTGGCCGTCTTGCTGGTATGGATGACCTCGCGCGTGGTGCATCGGCATTACCAACATCTGCGCTATGCCTTGAACGAGGACGGCTTTTTCCTGCGTCACGGGGTCTGGTGGCAGTCGGAGATCTTTGTGCCTCGCGACAAGATCCAGCATGTGGATGTGGTGGTGGGCCCCATAGCCCGGCGCTACGGGCTGGCGCAACTGAGCTTCTACACCGCCGGTGCGCATGTGCCGCATGTGCAGGTGTCCGGGTTGGCCGCAGAGCGTGCCATGCAACTGCGTGACACGCTGCTGAGCGCAGGAAATCAGCCGAGTCTCGCTGGAGCGGATCAGGGTCCCGCATGAACGTCGGCGACGCTCCGCACCAGCAGGCGCTGGCCGAAGGCTTGCCCGACGGGCCCGGAAAGCGACTGCACGCGTGGTCGCTGCTGTTCGAGCTGTTTGCCGAGCTGCGCGGCGTGGCGGGCTGGGCCTTTCCGCTGCTGCTCGGCAGTTTCAGCGACCGCTTTGGTCACTACGCCGTGGCAGGCATGGTCATTGCGGCAGTTTTCGTGGTGATCTCCAGCGTCGCCAAGGTCTGGATCTTCCGCTACTGGATTACCGACACCCAGCTGGTGCTGCGCAACGGCTGGCTGGAGAAGACGGTACGGCGCATACCCTGGACACGGATCGAGAACCTGACCGTCACCCGCGGGCTGGGGCATCGCCTGCTGGGCGTGGCCGAGGTGTCGATCGAATCGGGCGGCGGCGAAGAGGCCGAAGCGGCCCTGCGGGTGCTGTCACGGCGCGATGCACTGGCCTTGCAGACGGCGCTGGGTGAGCGCCGCGGTGGCCTCAGGACAGATGCCCGGCTCGAGGTCGCGGGCAAGCGTGAGCACTCGCAACCCTTGCTGAAGCTGGATGCGGGCGAACTGTTGCGCGCCGGTCTGATCTCCAATCGCGGTTTTCTGGCGATCGCCGCCGCCTTTGCCTTGGCCTCGCAGCTGGATGACGTGCTGCCCTTCTGGGACTGGATCACGGGGTGGCCGAGGGCGTTGGCGCAGCAAGTCGGTCTGGATCATGGTCTGCTGTTCTGGGCTGCGCTTGCGATCTTCATCGTCGGCATCGGATTTGTGCTGATGCGAGGGCTGTCGGTGAGCTGGTGGCTGCTGATCTACTGGGATTTTCGTCTCAGTCTGGAAGGCGACAAGCTGCGCAGCGACTACGGGGCGCTGACGCGCGTGCATGCCAGCGCCACCCGCGATCGTGTCAGCAAGTTGTTGATTGCCGATGGTCTCGGGCATCGACTGATGAACCGCGTTGCCATCAGGGTCGGGGTTGCCGGGCAGCGCGAATCGCAGAGCGAGCACAGTGCCTTGATCTGGGTGGCGCCCGTGTTGGCGCTGGACCGGGTGAACGACCTGGTGAAGGCGGTGTTTCCCGGCTGCGAGCGCGCCGGTCTGAGCTGGCAGCCACTGCATCCGAGCTGTCGATTACGGGTGTTCCGGCTGGAACTGCTGTGGTTGTTCCTGCTGATACCGGTGGCCCTGAAGTTCGGTGCCTGGTCCTTGTTGCTGATGCCAGTCGTGGGGATGGTGGCTTGGCTCACCGCGCGCAGCTACCAGCGCTATTCCGCCCATGCCTTCGATGGCCGATTTCTCGCCTTTCGATCGGGCATTCTCGACCGCGAGGAATGGATCGTGCCGGTAGACCGGATCGAGTCGATCGAGCTCAGGCGCTCTCCCGCAGATCGCCGCCACGGCACCGCCAGGCTGCTGCTCGATCTGCGCAGCGCCGGTCCGGGTGAACGCTGCGAGATTCGCTACCTGGATGTGAACGAGGCGCAGGTACTTGCCATGAATTTGCGCCGGGAAGTTGGCAACTGCGGGCATGGTCGGAGCTGATTGCGCCATACTTCGAGGTTTGAGCAGCAGGAGAACCGGCATGATCAAGTTCAGTTGCAGCGCCACCGGTGATGTGCAGATGTTGCAGCCGCACGCCGAGATGTTGCTCCAGGCCATCGGCAAGGAGCTGGGCGAGCGCGGGGTCATCACGCCTGCGGAAATGCCGGCAGCCATTGCGGCGCTGACGGCGGCCGGTGAGCGCGACCGCCATCGCCGCGAAGACGAGGAATCGGAAAGCAAGAATGATGGCGACGACGACCAGGATGTGAACGCCAATCAGGTCGGCCTGTCGCAACGTGCGTATCCGCTGGTCGAGATGCTGAAGCGCGCGCTGGAAGCCGACAAGCCGGTGGTGTGGGGGCTGTAGGCGAGCGGGCTTTGTGGCGCCCCTGTTGGTGCAGGAAGCAGGGGCAGGTCCTGGCTGCGTCATTGCGAGCCACCTGTGTCGGCCTGAAACTGCCCACGGGCCATGAACCCTCCGTCGTAGGTCATGTTGTCCGCGTCAGCGGACTAGGTGACATCCATTTGCGTCACGTAGCTCGCTGCGCGAGCAACGTGACCTACAACAGCAAATCAACAATTTACGATATGGGTTCATGGAGAGCATAGCGAAGCAACCCAGGGCTGTGCGGCGCTACCCTGGATGGCTTCGTCGCTGCGCTCCTCGCAATGACGCATCAATAACTTACGATATGGGTTCATGGAGAGGTACGTTGTGACGCTGGCTCTTGTAGGTCCAGACTTGTCGGGACGCTTTTTCAGCAAGTCGCCAAGAGCGTCCAGACAAGTCTGGACCTGCAAGAACCCGAACCCCGTAACCTCCCCGTGACCCGTGACCCGTGACCCGTGCCCCGTGACCCGTACCCGTGACCCGTGCCCTGCGCTCACCACATCAGGTCATCAGGCACCACGAACTGGCTGTAGTAGTCGTCGTCTGCGGCTGAATCGGTCGTCGTCGGCGTGTTCGCATGATCCACGGCCAGGGTGCCGCCGCGCTCGGTGATCATGGCGCCGGCGCTGCGCGGCAACAGCTCATAGCCCTGATCGAAAGCCACGATCACCAGGCTGCCCTTGGCCAGTTGCTTGCGCTGAGCTGTCGTCGATCAGCAGCGATTTGATCTTGCCCTCGTGTTCGAAGCGGTAGGCCAACTCGCCCTCGCGTTTCAGTCGGTGGGTTTCGATGATCTGGCGGATCTGCGCCTGCAGCTCCCGGGCGCGGGCCTGGGCGTTGCGCTCGGCCGCCAGGGCGCGATCGCGTTCGGCGCGTTCGGCCAGCAGTTTCTGGGCATTGACTTGCTCGGAGGGCGGTGGCGGTGGGGCCTTGCCGTCCTTCTGCCGGTTCTGTTGGCGCACGGCGGCGTCGAGTTTCTGTTTCTTGATCAGACCGGCCTTGAGCAGCTGGTCTTGGAGTGGGTTGGCCATGAATGCGGATTGCGTTGTTCAGGAGTGGGGGAGGGTGGCTTCAGCGCGGTCGGGCGCGGAGTGTGCTGCGCGGCGGTCCGATCTTGCCTTGCTTGCGCTGCGCAGCCTGCAGCGCCAGTTCGGCCCAGGGTTGCATGAATTGCGGCGATTCCAGCGCGTCTTCTGGCACCGACCAATAGCTCATGGCGGCGCTCTTGCCCTTGCTCTGGTAGATGAAGGGCTGACTTCCAGCCTGCTCGAAACGCGGCTGGGTCAGGGCATCGACCTTGAGATAGAGCTGATCGCCGACAATGATGGCCATGAAGACCTCGTCGCAATAGACGCCGTGGCCGCCAAACATCGCCCGCGTGCGAATGTGTCCCAACGGTGCCAACAGCTCCTGGAAATGCGCAAGCATGCTCTGGCCTCCGGAATCAGATCGGCGCGCCGGGTGGCACGAGGGGCAAGGGTCGGAGTTTCACCGCGGCAGGGTCTGCGAGATAGCGTCGCACCCGATCGGCGGCGATGCCCAGATCCGGGTTCGTGGACCCCGATCGCGCCGGTGCCTCGGCCCAACTCGCGAAGTCCTGCAACTGCGATCGTAGCTCAGTATCGACCAGGGGATGCAGTTCGCCTGCGTCCAGCAGTGCCAGCAGCGCGTCCAGCACCAGCCAGCGGGTGCTGCGCTGAATCTGCGCCAGTCGCGGATCATCGGCGAGGGCCGTGCGCCAGGTGACGGCGAGGAGCGCGTCAATGGTATCGCCGACGCCCGGGTAGCCGCTGTCGCGCGCATGTTGCAGGGCCAGTCGCTGCAGCCGCGGCGGCGCCAGCAAGAACTGAATCGTGAGCATGGCGGCAGCGTCGGCGGCGGCCAGTGGGTCGAACAGCGGGGTGGCACGCGTGCTGAAGTATTCGCGATCGCGTGTGTACTCCAGTGCCGGGGGCGTCAACAGGTCCAGCAGCGTGGGCGGTAACGCGAGGAATTCCGGTCGCAATGTGGCCAACAGGCGCTCGCGCGCGGCCATTTGCGCGGCTGCGCTGACCCGAGTGGTTCCAGCCTGACCATCGCCGGCCCATCCCGATGCGTAACTCGCGCCACCCAACAAGCGTGCCACGGCCTCGGTCTGGTAGCGATGCAACAAGTAGACCGGCACCAGGCGTGCTTCCAGTTCGCCGCTCTGGCGATCGGGAGGCAATACCCCGATGCTGAAATTCCGCAAGGCATGGTCGCGCACCTTCAGCAGTTGGTCGAAACCGGCCAGGGTGTCCGTACCCCGTAGATCCCACAGGGCGCCGGCGGGATGGGCGTCGCCCGGCGCACGGGCATCGGCGTCGCCGACATATTCGTAGCCGGCGGCGCGGATGTCGGCTCGCAGCCTGGCCAGCGCTGCCGACTCGTCGGGATAGACTCCATAGCCGTGGCGCACCAGGAACACATCCCAGGGGCCGATGCCCACGCCGTAGGCCTGCGCGAAATCGACCCGGCCGTCGGCCCCGAGCGTGATCTGCGGATGCGGATAGTCCATGACGGATCCATTGCCGTGGCGGCTGGCCGCAAAGTTGTGGCCAAAACCCAGTGCGTGTCCGACCTCGTGCGCCGCCAGCTGCCGCAGGCGCGCCAGGGCCATCTCCTGGGCAGCCACGGCGCGGCCCTCGGTATCGGGCTGGTCATAGGGCGCCAGCAGGGATTCAGCAATCAGCAGGTCCTGACGCACGCGCAGCGAACCCAGATTGACCATGCCCTTGATGATCTCGCCCGTGCGCGGATCGCTCAGCGCATAGCCGTAGGACCAACCTCGGGTGGCGCGGTGGGTCCAGGTGATGATGTTGTAGCGGATGTCCATGGGATCGGCACCTTCCGGCAGCAGCTCGACCCGAAAGGCGCCTGTGAGACCAGCTTGCTCGAACGCACTGGACCACCAGCTGGCGCCTTCCAGCAGCGCCGAGCGCACCGGCTCCGGCGTGCCGCGATCAAGATGGAAGACGATGGGCTTGAGCACCCGGCCGGAGGCGTCTCGCTCGATGCGAAATCGCGGCTGCCAGCGAACGTCGATCGAACTGGCCAACGGCTGCGCGAAGTCGATCTGGCCAGTGCTGAATGCACCTGACCCCGGGTGATAGGGCCGGGGCTGAAATCCGGGGGGCGGCAAACGGACGAAACTGATGTGCTGGCGCAAGCTGATGGACTGCGGATCGGCGGCTACCTGCTTGACGAACTCGGCCTCACCCGGACCCTGGAAAGTCAGCAGCGCCTCGAACTCGGCATTGTCCGGAAAACTGCGCGCCGCCTCGGGCAGCGCCAGGCTGCGCTCGGGATCCAGCTGATAGTCACCCTGATCGACGGCCTTCAAGGCGGCTGCAATGCCGTGCCGATCACTGGCGAGAAAGCCGCTGATGTCGACAATCACGGCGCCGCTGCTGCCCGCGTTCGCTCCGCGTCGGCGCGATCTGCTGCCGCCACTGTCCTTCACGATCGTGCCAGCCCACAACACCGCCGGCGCGAAAGCGTCGGTGGCCGCGGTGCGTTCATCGGCGTTGTCCGAGCGCGCCACATGGCGGGCATTGTCGGCCAGCAACAGCACGCGCGGACCCACCTTGCGGAATCGGGCAATGTACTGCTTGCCACCCTGGCCGCGATCCAGGCCGACATCGTTGGATCCGAGGCCGCCGGGCAGGGAGGTCACCAGCAGAAAGGGCTGATCGAGTTCGTGCACGCCGATCAGAACCCGGCCACCTTCGGTATCGCGGTAGACGTCGACAAAGCCGGCTTCAAGCGTGCTGCCCTGCAGAGGATCGGCAGCAGCGTCGCTGGACTGGGCCGACGGCGCCGTCCAGATCAGCAACAGCAACAGCAGGACACGCGACGACTGGAGCATGGGCGCCCTCGGGCTGGAATGAGGATCAGAGTCTAGCCCGCGGAGTCATGAGGTCGCGAGGAAGCACAGCTGTGGCGCTCGAACCCAGCCTGATCGAGACACCAGCGGCTGCTGCAGGTCCAGACAAGTCTGGACCTGCAGGATCAACAGCTGTCACCGACCTGTCCCCGAGAATTCGTAGACGAAATTGCGGTGAGGACTACAGCGCCGCGTTGTGATAGACCTCCTGCACATCGTCCAGGCCTTCCAGCCAGTCGATGAGATCGAGCAGGGTTTCGCGTGCGTCCTCGTCGGCGACGGCGACGCGGTTGTCCGGGCGCATCACCACGTCGGCACTGAGTACCGGGAGGCTGGCGTCGGTCAGCGCCTTCTTGACCGCTTCGAAACTGGCGTAGTCACACAACACCAGACTCTCGCCGTCAGCGCTCTGCACGTCGTCGGCACCGGCCTCCAGTGCCAGTTCCATCAAACGCTCTTCGGCGGCTGCATCCGGCGTACTGACGCGAATCTCCCCGAGGTGCTTGAACTGGAAGGCGACCGAACCGCTGGTGCCGAGATTGCCGCCGTGCTTGCTGAGCGCATGGCGGACATCAGCCACGGTGCGAACCAGATTATCGGTCATGGTGTCGATGATCAGGGCCACGCCGCCGGGACCGTAGCCCTCGTAGCGGATTTCCTGCATGTTGTCGGCGCCCTCGGCGCCAGAGCCGCGTTTGACCGCGCGCTCGACCGTGTCCTTGGTCATGTTCGCCGACAGCGCCTTGTCGACGGCGATGCGCAAGCGGGGATTGGTGGCGGGATCGCCGCCGCCGCGCGCGGCCACTGTGATTTCGCGAATCAGCTTGGTGAAGACCTTGGCGCGCTTGGCGTCTTCGGCGTTCTTGCGTCCTTCGATACTCGGGCCTCTGCCCATAACCTGGTCCTTCCTGGTTAGTCACGCCGGGCGTCTTGGCGGCGCCCATGCAAAGAAATGGAGGCGCGAATGCTAGCAGCCTGTCGGACTTCAGGTAGCGCCGGTTGCCGGTTTCGCCGGTCGAATGATCGCCGCCGTCGTGCCGCTCCAGGCGCTACACTGACACGAATACACAGCCAGGGAGCCATGGATGGACGTGAACGCCTTGGGTACGCAGACGGGTATCGGTCTGGCCATTGCTTTGGCCTTGGGACTGCTCTTGCTGGCGCTCAAGCCCAAGGATCGCGCAGGCATACGCAACATGCTGGTGATGAGTGTGATTTTTGGCCTGCTGCTGGTCGCGGGGCTGAACTTGAGCCGCTGGGAATCGCCTCGGGCCGGCACTCTTGCGGTATCGCTGGCCGCGGTCGGCGTCGGCGCCGTCATCATCCGACTGGGCTCGGTGCTGGCTTTCCGCCTGGTGATGCCGGCGGTGCGCATGGAGATGCCTCGGATCGTCGAGGATCTGGTGGTCACGGCGCTGGCTGCGGCCTGGGTGCTGTACTGGTTGCATGGTGCGGGCGTGAATCTCGGCAGTCTGCTGGCGACCTCCGCGGTGATCACCGCGGTGCTGGCCTTTTCCATGCAGGACACGCTGGGCAATGTCCTGGGCGGCGTGGTGCTGCAGCTGGATGCCTCACTGAGGGTCGGCGACTGGGTCAAGATCGATGACATCAGCGGTCAGGTCGTCGATGTGCGCTGGCGTCATACCGCCATCGAGACCCGCAATCGTGAGACCGTGATCATTCCCAACGGCTGGTTGGTGAAAAACCGGTTCACTGTCATCGGTTCGCGCTCCGACAGCCGCGTGCGCTGGCGCCGATGGCTGTGGTTCAACATTGACCTCGAGGCCAATCCCAGCGAGGTGCTGCAACTGCTGGAAGACTCGGTGCGCGATTGTGAAGCGCCCAATGTGCTGCTGGAACCACCGCCTAGCGCGGTGCTGATGGACACCAGTGGTGGCTATGCGCGTTACGCACTGCGCTACTGGCTGGGTGATCCGCGGCCTGACGATCCCACGGATTCCGATGTCCGCCGCAATGCGCTGGCGGCACTTGCCCGTCAGAACGTGCACCTGGCCGTGGTCCAGGAAGAGCGGCTGGTGATCAAGGAAAACGAACGTCGTCGTGCCGCCCTGCAAGCGGGCGAGCTGGCCCGGCGCCAGGCGCTGTTGGCCGAGGTCGACCTGTTCAGCGGATTCAGTCCCGAGGAGCTGCAGTCGCTGGCCGAGAATCTGGTGCTGGCGCCCTTCGTCAAGGGCAGCACCATCACCCGTCAGGGGCGGGTGGCGCACTGGCTGTATCTGCTGGTCTCCGGCGAGGTCGATGTCTGGATCGAGCAGGGCGGCAAGCGCACCCATCTCGCCACACTGGAGGCTGGCAGCGTGGTCGGTGAAATGGGAATGATGACCGGCGAACCTCGGCGGGCCACGATCACGGCCCGTACCGATGTGGAAGCGCTGCGACTGGGCAAGAGTGGTTTCCAGAAGGTGCTGCTGGCTCGCCCGGAGATTGCCCACGAGATTTCCAAGGTCATCACCTCGCGCCAGAGCGAACTGGATGTCGCGCGCAAGTCGGCGAATGCGGCGGCTTCGAAGGAATCGCAGCAGGAAGCCATCGGGGCGAGGATCCTGGCGTTTTTCGGTTTGGATCAGTAAAGCCGGGGCAAGGGGCAGGGGGCATGGGGACCGACGTTGCGGCGCAGTTGTAGCTGGCTGCTGGTTTGGAGAACTGCGCCCGGCAGGTTTCGTTGACCCGCAGGGCCTACGTGACGGCGGGGCATTGATCGGGCACGACGAGCCTCAATCTGGCAAGCCACCTGCCTTCTCTTGCCCTCGTGCCCTCGTGCCCTCCCGCCCTCGTGCCCTCCCGCCCTCGTGCCCTCATGTCCTAGTGACCAATACTCTGCAACCTGTCGGTTTCATCGGAGGCAACACATGACGCGTCGCTCTCGCTTGCGCCTTTGGCTGGCGATCCCCTTTGCGGTGCTGCTGCTTCTGTCGGGCATTTTGATCTATGCCTGGCAGCCGGATCGTCCGGTGGATGACCTCAAGGCGCGCTGGGCGCCGCCGCCGTCGCTGTGGATGAGCGTGGACGGCATGCAGGTGCATTGGCGTGATGAAGGGCGGCGCGACGACCCCCGGCCCATGGTCCTGATTCACGGCACCTCGGCCAGTCTGCATACCTGGGATGGGTGGGTTGCCACATTGGCCCCGGCGCATCGGGTGATTCGCCTGGACTTGCCCGGGTTTGGTCTCACCGGACCCAGCCCCGAGGGCGACTACAGTCTGCAGGCCTATGTCGAGCACCTGCGTCGTTTTCTCGATCAGGTGCCCGTTTCGCAGTTGGTGCTGGTTGGCAACTCGCTGGGCGGACAGATTGCCCTGACCATGGCATTGGAGCACCCCGAACGGGTCGACGGACTGATCCTGATCGATTCGGCCGGCTACGCATTCCAGCCCAAGTCGATTCCCCTGGGCTTCAGACTGGCCCGCTCCGACTGGACGGCGCCCATCGCCCGTTATCTGCTGCCGCGCTCTCTGGTGGCAGCCAGCGTACGCAACACCTACGGGAACCCTGATCGGGTCAGCCCGGACCTCATCGACCGCTACTTCGAGCTGAACTTGCGAGCTGGCAATCGCGATGCTCTGATTCAGCGATTCAGACAGACTCGGTACGACGAGGGCGCCGACCGCATCGCCGAGCTCAAGCTGCCCACGCTGATCATCTGGGGCGGACAGGACCGCTTGATTCCGCCCGAGAACGGCGAGCGCTTCCACCGCGACATCCAGGGCAGCGAGCTGCGCGTGTTTCCGCAGCTGGGCCACGTGCCCCAGGAAGAGGACCCCCGAGTCACGGTGGCGGCCGCAAGACGCTTCCTCGACTGTCTGCCCTCCGACGCCCGCCCGATGGGAACAACTGAGCCTGCGGCCAGCGCGATACCGCAGTAAACATTCGGTCGCGATCGACTGGACGCAGGGCAAAGGGTGTAACGTGGGGTTTTCAGCCAACAGGTAGCGCCCGATGACCAGTACCGACCCGTCCACGGCATCCGCCCCGGCTGCGCAGCCTGAGGCCATCACCCTGCGGGATCTGGCCGCCTGCCACGCGCTGTCCGGGATGATTCCGGCACCCAAGGTCCCGGGCGTACTGCCGCTGACCCCTGACGGCATGGCGATGGCAGCCTACGCCTACGCCGATGCCATGTTGAGGGCGCGCCTGCTGCCGCCCAAGGTCGTCAAGTAGCGCTGCGCGCGCCGGAGCCGAGCTACGTCCGCTGTAGGCCGGCTCCTCGCGTCCGCGTGGATCGATCGGGCGGAATGCTCGATACGCGAGGCGCCCGGCGAGGCCTACACGGGGCTCAGCGGCCACACCCACAGCAGCGTGGGCACACTGACCAGCACGATGACCAGCTCCAGGGGCAGACCCAGGCGCCAGTAGTCTCCGAAATGAAAACCACCCGGGCCCAGGATCAGGGTGTTGTTCTGGTGTCCGATTGGCGTCAGAAAGGCGCATGAAGCGCCAACTGCGACCGCCATCAGAAACGGATCGGTGCTGACCCCGAGTTGCGCAGCCACACCGATGGCGATGGGGCACATGATGGCCGCCGTGGCGGCATTGTTCATGAAGTCCGAGAGCGTCATCGTGACCACGAGGATCAGAGTCAGCGCGAGCGCAGGGTGGCCCTGAGCCACGCGGTCGAGCAGCGTGTGCGCCAGCATGTCGGCCGCACCGGTGGTTTGCAGAGCACCGGCGACCGGGATCAATGCTGCCAGCATGACGATCACCGGCCAGTCCACGGCCTCGTAGACCGCCCTGGCCGGTACGGTGGACAGAAACATCGATGCCAGTGCGCCGGCGGCAAAGGCGATATGCGCGGCCAACAGACCGCTGGCCGCGGCGCCGATCGAGGCTGCGAGGATCAGCGCGGCTGTCCAGGCGCGGCGGCGATCAGGCAGATTGATGCTGCGCGTGGCCAGGGGCGCGCTATCGCTGGCGGTGGCGAAATCGGCGATGGCTTCGGCTGAGCCCTGGACCAGCAGGACATCGCCGGGCTTGAAGGTCATTGTCCGCAGACGCGCCGTCGATCTGCGGCCCTGGCGCGAGATCGCCAGCAGATTGATGCCAAATCGAGTGCGCAGACTGAGATCGGTAGCCGAGCGCCGCGCATAACTGGAGTGCGGCAACAGCACCAGTTCGGCCAGCTGAGGCGCTTCCGATGAGCGGCTTTCCGCAGTCGGTTTGACTTCGACGGTGTCCTCGGCCTTTGCGTCGACCGGATCCTCCGCCTCTTGGCCTTCCGCCGACGCGCTGTCGCTCTTGCCGGACTTGACATGGGCTTCCTCCAGCACCAGCCCCAGTTCTCCCAGCACCCGGGTCAGCGCTGCCATGTCGGCTTCGATGATCAGGATGTCGCCGGCCAGCACTGTGCGCCGCATGTTGGGGGCCGTCAGGCGCACCTGATTGCGGATCAGTCCGACGATCTGACCATCCGCTGGCTCCAGCGCTGCCTCAATCTCACGCAGTTGCTTGCCCACCAGCTTGCTGTTGGGCAGCACCCGGGTTTCGGTGAGATAGGTGCCGATTTCGAAGCTGTCAGCGCCTGCACGCTCGCGGGAAGGCACCAGGTAGCGGGCAGTGAAGATCACCAGCACCAGACCCGCCGCCGCCACCGCCAGGCCAACCGGCGTGAAGTCGAACATCGCAAAGCCGCTGCCACCGAGTTCGGCGCGGAATCCGGACACGATCAGATTGGGCGGCGTGCCCACCAGCGTGACCATGCCGCCAAGGATGGAACCAAAGGCCAGCGGCATCAGCAACTGTCCAGCCGAACGCTGCTGGCGTTCAGCCATCTGCAGGGCCACTGGCATGAGCAGGGCCAGAGCGCCCACGTTGTTCATGAACGCCGACAGGGCGGCGCCCAGCAGCGTCAAGGCGGCCACGCTGCTGAGGTATCCGGCATCCTTGCCCGGCAGCAGATAACGCGCAATCAGGTTCACGGCGCCCGAGTCCTGCAGGCCCTTGCTGAGGATCAGCACGCAGGCGACGGAAATCACTGCCGGATGGCCGAATCCACTGAAGGCCACGGCCGGCGCGACCAGACCCAGCATCACGGCAGCCAGGAGCACGGCGATTGCGACCATGTCATGGCGCCAGCGGCCCCACATGAACAGCACGCCCGCCGCCAGGACCAGCGCGAATATGAGGATCTGCGAGGAACTCATGGCGCTTTCAGGGTATCTGGTCTTCGAGTTTTCGGAATTCCGCAAACGATACAGGCCTGGGCCCGGGCACGCGCAAGTCGGCCCCGATCTGCGGCCAGCAGCTCGGCGCCGAATCTTGTTCGAACGGGGAGCGAACGAGCTCAGCCCGCCGTAGAATGGCCGGTTCCTGAAACAAAGAGGCGATCCGATGAGCGAGTCTGCAGCCCAGGTCCTGCCCAAGGCCAAGAAGTCCGTAGCCCTGTCGGGCGTGGCCGCCGGCAATACTGCCCTGTGTACCGTCGGCAGGACCGGCAACGATCTCAGCTACCGCGGGTATGACATCCATGATCTGGCCCGGCACGCCTGCTTCGAGGAAGTGGCGCATCTGCTGGTTCATGGACACCTGCCCAATGCGGCCGAACTGAAAGCCTACAAGACCAAGCTCAAGCGCCTGCGCGGCTTGCCGGCGATTGTCCAGGACGCGCTGGAGATGCTGCCGCCGTCCACCCACCCGATGGATGTGATGCGCACCGGCGCTTCGGTGCTCGGTGCCATCCTGCCGGAAAAGGACTCGCATCCGCTGGCCGAAGCCCGCGATATCGCCGATCGGCTGATGGCCAGCTTCGGCTCGATGCTGTTGTACTGGTATCACTTCAGCCATTCCGGTGCGCGTATCGATGTCGAAACCGATGACGACGGCATCGCTTCGCACTTCCTGCACCTGCTGCACAGCCGCCGGCCCAGCGAGTTGCATGCGCGCGCGCTGGACCAGTCGCTGATTCTCTACGCCGAACACGAATTCAACGCCAGTACCTTCGCCGCCCGTGTCATTGCCGGCACCGGTTCGGACATGTACTCGGCGGTAACCGGTGCGATCGGCGCGCTGCGCGGTCCAAAGCACGGCGGTGCCAATGAAGTGGCCATGGAGATCATTGCCCGCTACCGCAATGCCGACGAGGCCGAGGCCGACATCCGCGCTCGGGTGGAGCGCAAGGAAATCATCATCGGTTTCGGCCATCCGGTGTACACGGTGTCGGATCCGCGCAATGTGATCATCAAGGAGATCAGTCGTTCGCTCTGCGAGGATGGCGGCAACATGCGCCTGTACTCGGTGTCCGAGCGCATCGAATCGCTGATGTGGGAGCTGAAGAAGATGTTCCCCAACCTGGATTGGTACAGCGCCTCCAGTTATCACATGATGGGTGTGCCCACAGCCATGTTCACCCCGCTGTTCGTGATCTCGCGCACCAGCGGCTGGACTGCGCACATCATGGAACAGCGCCAGGACGGCAAGATCATTCGCCCGAGCGCGCACTACAACGGGCCGGATGACCAGGCCTGGCTGCCGATCGATCAGCGCTGAGATGGAGTCCGTGCAGGTCCCGTTGCGACGCAGAGCCGCATGAGCCCGTGCCAGCACCTTTGTGTGAGTCTGGCGGCGCTGGTCTGCAGTTGGGCAGGCTTCGCTGCTGTAGCCAGCGCCAGCGAGTTCGGCGTGATCGATCAGGGCTCGATCGAGATCGGTGTCGGCGCCAGCGACCTCGGCGGCAGTGTGGCTGTGGATGGCAGTGCCGGTGCGCTCGGCACCGAGATCGATCTCGATCGTGATCTGGATCTGGCCGGGCGCGATCGTAGCCGATTGTTCGCGCTGCGCTGGCAACCCTGGGAGCGACATGGCTTTGGCCTGCGCGCGCAGCGTTTCGGGCGCAGTGCCGATCAGATCATCCGCCGCGATATCGTTTTTGATGGCGAGGTGTTTGCGGTCAACTCCAGGGTGTCCGGCACCATCGATCTGGATCTGCTGTCCTTCAGCTATACCGGCTGGCTGTTGGCCAGCGATCAGCGTGCCTTCGGGCTGAGCGCGGGAGCCTTGCAGTATCGGATGCGCCTGGATCTGGCCGCTGACAACCTGCCAGGTGGCGCCCAGCCAATACCGGTGAGTGCCGAGGTCAGCGAGGAACTGCCGGTGCTGGTGCTCGGCGCCGAGTACCGCGAAGCGCTGAGCGAGCGCCTGCGGCTGGTGCTGCGCGCGGCGGTGTTCAAGGCCAGCCTGAACGACATCGACGGCACGGTTTACGATCTGGAAGCCGGCCTGGAATTCGCGCTGACCCCGAACTGGGTGCTGGCCGGGCGCTATTCGGGCACCCGCCTGGATGCCGACACCGACCGGGAAGACCTCAGCGGTCGCCTGCGACTGGACCTGTCCGGCGCCCAGGCCGCGTTGATCTGGCGCTGGTAGACATGGCGGGCTTGCCTGAGCGACACCCGTCATGCTGATCATTCCCCTGCATCAGCGACTCAGTCTGGACCGTTTCCCCTGGGTGACGGCGCTGCTGATCGCGGTCAACGTGCTGGTCTATTTCGGTATCCAATCGCGCGATGGTCCGGCCTTCGAGCGCGCAGCCGAGTTCTACCAGCGCTCGCAGTTGCTGAGTGTGGAATGGCCCAGGCTGCTGCAGTATCTGCAGGACAACGGCCGCGAAAACCTGGTGCCGCAGCTGCAGCGAATGCCGGCAGCGCAGCAGGCAATGGCCGCGGTGCAACTGCAAGCTCATGACACCGGCATCAGTGCCGAGTTGATGCGTCAGCCGCCGGTAGACAACCATGATCAGGCTGGATTGGAACGCTGGCACCGCGATCGCGAGAGACTGGAGGCCTTGCTGGAGGGAGCCGTCACGCCCAGGCATTCGCTGCATTACCACCAGCCCAGTCTGGGCGGGCTGCTTTCTTCAATGTTCCTGCACGGCGACGCCGGGCATCTGTTCGGCAACATGCTGTTTCTGGGCTTGCTCGGCCTGATGACGGAACTGGCCTTGGGGCCGTGGCTGTTCCTGTCGGTCTACCTGCTGGCCGGCGTCGGCGGAGGTCTGTTCAGTCTGGTGCGGCATCTGGGTGAGGTTGGCAGCGCGCTCGGCGCCTCCGGCGCCATTGCCGGACTGATGGGCGCCTGCTGCGTAGTCTGGGGACTGCGCAAGATCCGGGTGTTCTACTGGTTCTTCATCATCTTCGACTATGTGCGCGTGCCGGCGTTGTGGCTATTGCCTTTCTGGTTGGGCTGGGAACTGTGGCAAATGCTGGCCAGTCCGGACGCGGGCATAGCCTTCGACGCCCATGCCGGTGGCATCATGACCGGCGCACTGGCGAGCTTTGCCATCCGCAAGCTCGGTTGGGAGCGCCGCGAAGTGATGGACGAGAGCGAGGTCGAGGCGGAGCGGCCAGATCTGTATGCGGCCACGCGATCGGCGCTGGGCAAGCTCGAATTCGCCGCGGCGCGCGAGTTGACAGCTCGCCTGGTAAGGCAACACCCGGACGAACGCGAGGCCTGGCAGCTGCGCTGGCGCGCCTGGCGAGATCGTGTCGATGATCCCGCCTTTCACGATGCCGCCCGGCGATTGCTGATCGAGAGGCTGAAACCGGCCGTTGGCGTGGACCAGGAGATTGCCACTTTCAACGACTACCTGCAGCAAAGCGGCCGCAAACTGCGCCTCGCCAGCGTCGACCTGCTCACGCTGGCCAATCGCTGGGTTGAAGCCGGCAGACTCCCCGCGGCCGAGCCCATCTGCCTGGCGCTGCTGGGCGCTGCCCAGCCCGAGGAGGGCAGTCGCCGCCTGGCCATGCGTCTGGCGCTGGCTTGGCAGGAGGCCGGTAATGCCGAGGCCTTCCGGCGCATCGCCGGGCGCCTGTACGCACGGTGCCCGAACAGCGCCGAAGCCGGCAATCTGCAACGGCTGTTCGGGGAGATCTAGCCCGCCCCGTCCTCAGCCTGCTCGCGGGCGCGAGCAAGCTGAGCTGAAGGCGGACTCAGCTACGACTCGACTGGATCTCGCCGCTGGCGATCCGTCGATCGTAGCTGTCGACCGCCTTGCGCAACACCGGCAGCAACAGATAGACGCCGATCAGATTGGGGATGGCCATGATGAACAGCAGCGCGTCGGCAATGTCGACAATGCTCTTCAGGTTCATGGTGCATCCGACCACGGCCATCGCCAGATAGAAGAACTTGAAACCGTACAGCACCGCTTTGGACTCGCGTGCCAGAAAGCTGGCCGCCTTGGCGCCGTAGTAGGCCCAGGTGATCATGGTGGAGAAGGCGAACAGGAACACCACGAAGGCCAGCAGGTACGGGAACCAGGAGATCGCGCCCGCGAAGGCGTTGGAGGTCAGCTGCACGCCATCGGCGCCGCCACCCACGTATTCCTTGCTGATGACGATCACCAGCGCGGTCATGGTGCAGATCACCACGGTATCGACAAAGGGCTCCCACAGAGCGACGTAGCCTTCGGTGACGGGCTCCCGGGTCTTCACTGCCGAATGCGCAATCGAGGCCGAACCCAGACCCGCCTCGTTGGAGAAGGCAGCGCGGCGGAAGCCGACGATCAGGGCGCCGATCAAGCCACCGGACACCGCCTCGGGATTGAAGGCACTGGTGATGATCAAGCCGATGGCTTCCGGCAGATGACTGACGTGGCTGCCAATGACAAACAGACAGGCCACGATGTAGATGGCGGCCATGCCCGGCACCAGCTTGGCGGTGACCGCACCGATGCGGGTGATGCCACCGATGACGACCACGCCTGCCAGCGTTGCGATGACCAGTCCGAACAGCCAGCCTCGACCAGCCAGCGGGCCCTCGGCGCCGCCAGTGATGTTGAGGAACTGCGAGTAGGCCTGATTGGCCTGGAACATCGATCCCGCACCGATGGCGCCAGCCATGGCGCAAAGGGCAAAGACGATGGCCAGGAACCAGCCAAACTTGCGCAGACGCGGATAGTTCTCGCCAATGCCGCGGCTGAGGTAGTACATCGGCCCGCCAGACACCGTGCCATCGGGCTTTTCCAGCCGGTACATCACACCCAGGGTGCATTCGGCAAACTTGGTGGACATGCCGAGCACGCCGGCCAGAATCATCCAGAAGGTAGCGCCTGGACCACCCATGGTGATGGCAACGGCCACGCCGGCGATGTTGCCCAGGCCCACGGTGCCCGATACGGCCGATGTCAGCGCCTGAAAATGACTGACTTCACCCGGGCCGGTCTTCTCGGCGTAGTCACCCCGGATCAGTCGGAAACCGTGAGCAAAGCCGCGCACGTTGACGAACTTGAAATACAGCGTCATGACCACGCCGGCGGCGATGAGCCAGACCAGAATCAAGGGCAGTTCAGCGCCATTGACGGTGACGGCGTAGAAGATGAAATTCGAAATCGCCTGCGAAATGGGCGCCACCGCCGCTTCGATGCGCTGGTCGATGCTGGTGGCTTCCTGTGCAGACGCCGTGGCAGTGGCGAGCAGCAGGAAAATCATGGTCATGAATCGATGCATGGTCAGGATCCGGGCCAAAAGTCCGGCGATGGTACACGCTAGCGCACGTAACTGGCGCCGTTGATGTCGATGCAGGCCCCCGTGGCGCTGGCGCAGGCGCCGCTGGCGAGGAAGGCGCACATGGCCGCCACTTCCTCGGGGGAGGCCATGCGACCGATCGGAATCTCGCTCTTGGCCGCCGCCAGGCCGGCGGCGTTCTGCGGGGCCATCCGGGTATCGATCCAGCCTGGCGCCAGCGCGTAGGCCAGCACGCCATCCTTGCCGTAGGCGCGAGCCAGGGTCTTGGTCAGCGCCAATACCGCGCCCTTGGACGCGGCATAGGCCGTGTGATCACCATCGTCGCCGCGATAGCCGGCGCGGCTGGCGATATTGATCAAGCTGCCGCCGCCGCGGCCGACAAAGGCCCGAACGGCGGCCCGCGACACATCGGCCAGCGCGAGCAGGTTGACCTGCAGTACGCTGGCCCAGGCATGCTGCCATTGCGCCTCGTCGGCGGCGAGTTCGTTGGCCAGATAGATGCCGGCGTTGTTGACGACGATGCCGAGGCGCCCACCGGCC
Organism: Rhodanobacteraceae bacterium; assembly: GCA_024234055.1. Taxonomy (NCBI): domain Bacteria; kingdom Pseudomonadati; phylum Pseudomonadota; class Gammaproteobacteria; order Lysobacterales; family Rhodanobacteraceae; species Rhodanobacteraceae bacterium. The sequence goes on along the minus strand of JACKOW010000007.1, from coordinate 137,313 downwards.
AGGGCGTCAGCCTGTTCGAACAACCGTGTGCCGGCACCCGGCTGCGACAGGTCGGCGGCGACCACTCCCAGCACCTGGGCCCCGATCGCCGCAGCTTCCGAACGAGCCGTGTCCACGGCGGTGTTGGCATGCATGACCACTCGTGCGCCTTGCGCTGCAAACAATCGGGCGGCGGCCAGACCCACACCCTTGCTCGATCCGGTGATCAGAGCGTACTTGTCTGCGAGCGGTAGATTCATGGCTTGCTGGTCTCCTGGTCCGCATTCGCTTTGGACTCGGTATCTGGAAGGGGGACGCGATCGAAGGGCAATTCATCCGGACCCACCGTGCCGCCGGAAATGATGAAGGTCATGGCCTGATCGACGCTCCAACCGGTGTCCTGCACCAGTTCCAGCGGCACGATCTCCAGATAGCCCGAGGTCGGATTGGGCGTGGTCGGCACGTAGACGGCCGCCACTTCGCGGCCCGAGTTGCTGTCGCGGAACACCCGGGTCACCAGCCCGACGGTGAGCATGTCGGCCGAAGGGAAGGGGATCAGCACCACGCGCTGCCCGGAGGTGGGCTGTGTTTGCAGCGCGGCCAGTGTCTTGCGGATGGCGCCGTGCACCTGAGCCACCACCGGCAGCCGTTCCATCACCGCATCCACCCAGTTGAGCAGACGTCGACCAAGCATGTTGGAGGCGATCCAGCCGATGCAATAGACCGCAGCCACGACCAGTCCCACGCCCATGGCGCCGGTGAACACAGAGTCACGCAGCAATGCCGACGCCTGCGGCGCCCAGGGATCCAGCAGCCGGACCAGAGCGCCAACGATGGGCGCCCCCAGCGCCGCCAGTTGCGACCAGATCCAGGTGAACAGCAACACCGTCAGGCCAATCGGCAGCACCGTGAGCACGCCAGTCAGCAGATATCGTTTGAATCGCGGGATCAGCATCGTCGAGAACTGCATCCAGTGGATGGTGAGGCTCCCAGCATAGACCGTGGGCCGGTCTGCCGGTCGCGACGCAAGGTCGCTCCTACAGGCAAGCCTGTGGTTCATGGCCCATGGGCAGTTTCAGGCCGATACAGGTGGCTCGTAATGACGCATCAACAACTTGCGATATGGGTTCATGGAAAGTCCCGGCATTCGCGACGGCGGACGGGAAGGCGATCGCGACACGAGGTCGCTCCTACGGTGGGAGCGACTTCAGCCGCGAATCGGTCGCCCGGTCAGGCTTTGGCTACTCAAAGCCATTGCTGAACAGGGCATTGCCGTTCACAGTCTGCACGAACTGCCGGGACACGCTGTTCTGGCCGCCGTTGGCGGTGCCGCCATTGTCGGTCACGGTGACGGTGATGGTGGCGCTGCCCTGTTGCCCGGCGACCGGGGTGTAGCTGATCGAGCCGCTGCTGTTGGGGCTGGTGTAGTTGACCGCCGGGTTGGGAATCAGGCTGGTGTTGTTGGACGACGCCGTGACCGTGAGCGTCTGGGTTTCGCCCGGGCCGGCACTGATGCCACTGAGATTGATCGTCTGCAAGCCCGCGCCGGTGGCGATCGCCGGCGGATTGCTGATGGCGTTGAGCGTTGGGGGGTCGTTAACGGCCGTGACATTGACCGTGAAATTGCGCGAGAAGCTGTTGACGCCGCCGCCGGCGGTGCCGCCATTGTCGGTGACGGTCACCGTGATCTGGGCGCTGCCGGATTGATTGGCAACGGGGGTGTAGCTGATCGAACCGCTGCTGTTGGGGCTGGTGTAGTTGACCGCCGGGTTGGGAATCAAACCGGTATTGTTGGAACTGGCCGTGACCGTGATCCCCTGGGTGCCGCCATCGCCATCGCCGATGCCGCTCAAGTTGACGGTCTGCTGAGCCGCATCCTCAAGGATGGCCGCCGGATTGGAGATGGCATTCAAGGTCGGCGCCTGATTGACGGCGGCGGTCGAGCTGAAGCAGCCCAGGTTGACGTTGTTGGTGACGCGCGGCGTCAGCAGCGTTCGATGGGCGGTGGCAAAGACCTGGCTGGAAGTGCAGCCACTGATGCCATTCAGATGGCAGTAGCTCATCAGCGTGCCTTTGACATTGGTAACGCCATTGACCGTGGTAGCGGCTGGGCAGACCTGGGTGCCGCCGAAACAGCCGCTGCCACTCTCTCCATTGAAGCACTGGTCGATGGTGTTGCTGCTCTGCGGCCCGGCGCCGGTGCTGGCATCCGAGCAGTGGGTGTGATTGGCACCGAAGTTGTGGCCCAGCTCATGGGCAATCACCAGTACGTCATTGGCGGCCGTGGAGCCATTGAACTTGAACACCTGCGAGGCGCTGTAGTGGCCGCTGGTGCACTGACCGTCGCTGCAGGCCCCGCTGGGGAAGGTGTTGTTCTTCTGGTTGCAGTAGTTGCCGTTGCCCAGCACCCAGGCAATGCCGCTGGCCGAAAAGGCGTTGGGGCTCTTGCCCGACAGCAGCATCGCAAACGCGCGCGGCGTGGCGTTCTGGGTGGCCGCCCAGACTTCGCCGAACTCGTCGAGCTGGTCCAGACCGTTGGTACCCGGGTCGGCGAAGGGATCCGGTGTGCCGGAGGTGCGCAGGAGGGTCGTGCCCTGCGTCAGGGTCAGGTCCAGATCGCGCTCGTAAAGCACGTTCATGGCCACGAACAAGGCCGCCAGATAGTTGGTGGCGTTGGTGGTGTTGTCGCTGAACTTCTGCAGCATGAATTCGTTGTCGGTGTCGACGGCCACCACCGCCGAGCGCGATGCACTCTCCGTCAGCTTGATCAGCGCCGGGTCCAGCTGCAGCGACTTGGTGTCGGGCAGGACCAGAGACTTCCAGCCACCGCGGTCATTGCTGCAGACGAAATCGGTCGGGGCGCCGCGGCGATCGCGACTGGCATCACTCAGGCTGAGTCTCAGCCCATCGCCGAAAACCACGCCGTCGATGGCGTAGCTGAGGCCGTCGTTGGCCAGCAGCAGCCCCTCGGCCTGACGCCCATCCGGGCTCAAGGACAGACCAAGTCGCGGCGCCGCGGGATCACTGCGATCAGCCACGAAATGCAGCCAGTCGCTGCGTGGCACCTCGCGGAAGCCATCCCCATCCGGCACCAGAATCCGGGCGTCGCTGGCGTAGACGTCGATGCGCTTCATGCGCACCGCAGCTGTCTGATCGGAGGCGATCGGCATGCTTTGAAACTGGACGGTCTCTCCCACGGCCGTGGATCTGGCGCGACTGATGTCATTGCCGGGCATGTCGACTTCGGTGACCGCCCAGAGCGGCAGCGCCCAGGTCAGTCCCAATGCCAGCCAGAGTTTAGGGGTCATGATGGAGTCTCCCTGGTCTGCGTCGATTCGATGATAGGTGGCTCAAGCCGTCGGTAATGCTCATCCGACGACAGAATTGGCTGTTGCACCCGATTGAAAACGGTAGCAGGAATCGACAGGGGTCAGGTTGCCGAGTCCAGGTGCGGGGGACCCTAAAAGCGCTCGGATTCGCTCAGGTAACGCCATTCACCGCTGGCCAGCTTGGCCATGGAAATGCTGCCGACGCGGATGCGCTTGATCGCGCTGGCCTGCAGGCCGGCTTCCAGGCAGTGCTCGCGGATGCTGGCGGCGCTCAGCGCCTTGCCGACCATGCGCAGTCGCGCTTCGCTCTGCAGGCTGACCTTGATCGCCGAGCGTCGGTAAGGCCCGGAGCCTGCCGGTTGACGCAAGCGTTCCAGCGCTGCCGGCGCGGGTTCGGCGTTCAGATCGACCACGTATTCCTGTTCGGGGCCGGGTTGCGTCTGCGTAAGTTTGCGCAGCACGCCGGTGTCCTGGGTGAGCACCAGCAGGCCGCTGGCCTGTGCGTCCAGCGGCAGCGCCAGCTGCAGGTGCCGGGTATGACGCTTCAGGAGTTTCTGCGCACTCTGGTCCAGTGCCGACCGATTGCCAGTCCTAACCCAGGGCGTGCGGGCGTCGATGAGCGCATCGGCACTGACACCGGCCGGCTTGTGGGCGATCAGCGTGACCGGTCGCAGCGGGGCCACCTGGGCATCAGGATCCAGGGTGATGGTCTGTGGGCCAACCTTGAACTGGGGTTCCTCGACGACGACGCCGTCGACCTGTACCCAGCCGCCTTCGATATACATCTCGGCCATGCTGCGGGAGCACTGGAACAGCTCGATCACGCGCCGGGACAGGCGGACTGCTTCTGATTTGGGGGGCATTGGATCGGTCATTGCCCATGCTAGCCCGCATTTCTCACACCTGCGCGAGCAGATGCCCTCAATCTTGTGGTGAAAAAAGGGGATTCCGAGGCACGCACCAGTCACAGAGTGTTTGGCTGCATCTGCCCGCTTTGCGGACCTCGCTGGTTCTTTGCGACTATCGCTGCGTTGCTCCTCCTCGCAATGGAATCACCATTCCTCGTCGTCGCGCCTTGCGCTAGTCGCAAAGCCCTGCGCGATCTTCCGCAACAGGTGTGAGAAATGCGGGCTAGCAGCCTACCTGATGCGGTCGCGAGGAAATGGCCTTGACCTGTCGAGGTGGCGCCGGAACCTGACCAGAAGCACTTGAAGTTCTCGGTCGATGCGCGAGACTCGGGGCAAACCAGCTGTCGGGATCCTGATCATGCGTCTTTTGTTGCCGTTCCTGCTCCTTGCTGTCGCCCAGACGGCGAGCGCCACCGGTGCCTACTATCGCCAACCCGCCCTGCACGGCGATCAGGTGGTCTTCGTGGCCGAAGGAGACCTGTGGTCGGTGCCCGTCAGCGGCGGCCAGGCCACCCGGCTGACCACGCATCCGGCCCAGGAGACGCAGCCGGCGGTGTCGCCGGACGGTCGCGAACTGGCCTTCGTTGCCAGCTATGGCGGCGACGAAGAGGTCCATGTAATGCCGATGAGCGGCGGTCAACCCCGGCAGCTGAGCTTTGACGGCGGCCGCATTGCGCTGCAGGGCTATATGCCCGGTGGCGAACTGGTTTACGCCAGCGACAGTGTGGTCGGCCCCAGTGGCCGCCGGGTGCTGCGCGTGCTGGATCCGGCGACGGGTGAAAGCCGTGACCTGCCGCTGGCCGACGCCAACGAGGCCAGTTTCGACAGTAGCGGGAAGCGGCTGTGGTTCACGCGCTTTGGATTGCACGTCAGCGGCGACAACGCCCTCGACTACCGCGGTGGCGCCATGGCGCAGCTGTATCGCTTCAACCTCGGTGCCGACCAGGAAGCCACGCGTCTGGCGCCGAACTGGAATGCCAACCAGTCGCGGCCGATGTGGTGGCAGGGCAGGGTCTATCTGCTGGCCGATGCCGATGGCCGACCCAATCTGTGGTCCTTGCCGGAGAGCGGTGGTGATCCCGTGGCGCTGACCCGGCATACCGATTTTGATGTGCGCTCGCCCAGTCTGGATCAAGGCCGCATCGTCTATCAGCATGGCGCCGACTTGCGCCTTTACGACATCGCCAGCGGGCAGGATCGGAAGATCGACATCCAGTTGGTCTCCGACTTCGAGCAGCGACAGCCACGCTGGCTGAAGAAGCCGCTGGACTACCTGGAATCGGCACACATGTCCCCGGCCGGCGACGCCGTGGTGGTCAGCGCCCGCGGCAAGGTGGCCATTGCCAGCACCGGCAGTCGCCGGCGCATCGATATTGCCGGTCCTGCCGATGCCCGGCTGCGTGAGGCGGTCCTGAGTCAGGACGGAAAACAGGTACTGACGATTCAGGATCACGACGGCCTCAGCGAGATCTGGTCCTATCCGGCGGATGGCAGCAGTCCCGGTCAGCGTCTGGTGGCCGACAGCGGCGAACATCGCTGGCGTTTGTATCTGTCGCCGGATGGTCGCTGGCTGGCGCACACCGCCAAGGGTGGCCGACTGGGTCTGCTGGAACTCGCCAGCGGGAAGAACCGACTGCTCGAGCGCGCCGAGCATGATCGCGATGATCCTTATTCGGCCGTGGTCTGGTCATCCGACAGTCGCTATCTGGCACTGGCGCGCCCGGACAGTGCGCAGCAGCGCCACCAGATCGTGCTGATCGAGGTCAGCAGCGGGCGCAAGACCACCGTCACCAGCAATCGCTATGAATCCTACTCGCCGGCTTTCTCAGCCGACGGCCAGTGGCTGTATTTCCTGTCCAACCGCAATTTCGAACCAACCCCATCCTCGCCCTGGGGCGATCGCAACACCGGCCCGATGTTCGACCGGCGGGCGCGGATCTACGCGCTGGCGCTGCAGCCGGGCTTGCGCTTTCCCTTTGCGCCGCGGGACGAGCTGATGCCGACTGCCAAGGAAGACACCGATGCGAAGGCCGACGTCACCAAGGATCTGCCTGCCATCGCCTTCGACGGACTGACCGATCGACTCTTCGAAGTGCCAGTGCCGGCGGCCAATTACCAACAGCTGGCGGTACATCCCGAGCGCCTTTATGTGCTCGACCAGGATGCCAGGCCAGGCTCCAAGGCGCGGCTGTCGGTGCTGGCCATCGATGCCGAGGCGCCCAAGCTGGCGCTGCTGGCCGAGGGCGTCGCTGACTTCAGTCTCACAGCCGATCGCAAGCGCCTGTTTCTGGCTCGTCAGGGAGACGCTGGCAACATCGGCGAGCTGTTGCTGCTGGATGCTCCGGAGAAGCTTCCTGAGACGCTGGACCAGGCTCAGGTGCGCATTGCCGACTGGTCGGTCCAGATCAACCCGGTGGCCGAATGGCGGCAGATGTTCGCTGATGCCTGGCGCATGCACCGGAGTTTCTCCTTCGATCCGGGCATGCGTGGCCAGGATTGGCCAGCCATCCGCCAGCGCTTCGAGACCCTGCTGCCGCGGCTGGCCGATCGCGCCGACCTGGACGACCTGCTGGCACAGATGATGGCCGAGCACGGCATCCTGCATTCGCAGGTTCGCGGCAGCGAGTTGCGCGCCGATCCCGACGCGCCCACACCTTCCGCGCTGGGCGCGGCAATGCGGATCGCCGCCGACGGGGTCTACATCGAGCATATCTATCGCACCGATCCGGAACTGCCCTCCGAGCGCGCCCCCTTGCTGCAACCCGGCGTCGATGCCCGCGAGGGCGATCGTATCGTGGCCGTCAACGGCAGAGCGCTTGCGAGCAGGGCCGATCTGGCCGCTGCCCTGCAGCAGCAGGCCGGGCAGCAGGTATTGCTGCAGCTGAGTCGAAAGGGCGCTGCAGCACATCGCACCGTGGTGCGGCCGATCGATCTCGATCGCGAAGCCCAGTTGCGCTATCTGGACTGGGTGCAGGGCACTCGCGATGCGGTGGAGCAGACCGGCCAGGGCCGCATCGGTTATCTGCATCTGCGGGCCATGGGTCCAGGCGACATCGCGAGTTTCGTGCGTGATTTCTATGCCCAGTTCGACCGCGAAGGGCTGATCATTGACGTGCGCCGCAATCGCGGCGGCAACATCGACAGCTGGATCATCGAAAAGCTTCTGCGCCGCACCTGGGCCTACTGGGATCCGGTGGACGCAGCGCCCTACTGGAATCAGCAGCAGAGCTTCCGCGGCCATCTGGTGGTGCTGGCGGACCAGTTCACCTACTCCGATGGCGAAACCTTTGCTGCCGGGATCAAGGCGCTGAAGCTGGGGCCCGTGATCGGCATGCGCACGGCCGGCGCCGGGATCTGGCTGTCGGATCGCAACCGCCTGCTCGACAAGGGTCTGGCCCGAGTCGCCGAGTACGCCCAGTACGATCGCCAGGGCCGCTGGCTGATCGAGGGCACCGGCGTGGCGCCCGACATCGAGGTCGACAATCCACCCCACGCCACCGCGCTGGGCGAGGACGCACAGCTGACAGCCGCCTTGCAGTATCTGGCGGACAAGCTCAAGGCCGAGCCCGTCATCCAGCCCGACTCCCAACCCATACCGCCCCGCGGAAAACCCGCGCATGATGGCTCCTGACCTTGGCCTGGCGCAAAGCTGTCGCAGCGTTCATCGGTGGATCGGTGGAATCCTCCATACTTGCGACAGCTGACTACCAGAAAACTCGATGAAAACTCCCAAGGGCCTGCAACCGCTGGTCGACGATGGCTTGATAGATGAAGTGCTGCTGCCGCTGAAGAGCGGCAAGGAAGCCTCCGTGTACGTGGTTCGCGCCGGCGATGCCGTGCTCTGCGCCAAGGTCTACAAGGACATGGCGCAGCGCAGCTTCCAGGCGCGCGTGAGCTACCAGGAAGGGCGCCAGGTGCGCGGCAGCCGGCAGGCGCGGGCGATCAGCCGCGCCAGCAAGTTCGGCCGTCGTGAGCAGGAGGAGGAGTGGAAGAACACCGAGGTGGATGCGCTCTACCGGCTGGCCGATGCCGGAGTGTGCGTGCCGAGGCCCCACGGCTATTTTCATGGTGTGCTGCTGATGGCGCTGGTGACAGACGCCGATGGCCACAGCGCGCCGCGCCTGGGTGAGGTGGAGCTGACGGCCGACGAGGCTCGCGACTACTACCAACGACTGGTGCGCGATGTAGTGCGCATGCTCTGTCTGGGCCTGATCCATGGCGATCTGTCCGAGTACAACGTGCTGGTGGCGCCCCATGGCCCGGTGATCATCGATCTGCCGCAGGTGGTCAGCGCTGCTGGCAACAATGCCGCCAGAACCATGCTGCTGCGTGACGTCAACAATCTGCGCGCCAGCCTGTCGCGCTTCGCGCCCGAGTTGGCAAAGACCTACTACGGCGAAGAGATGTGGGCGCTGTACGAACACGGCGAGCTCAAGCCCGACACCCCGCTCACCGGCGAATTCGAGTTCGACGAGCACACCGCCGATCTGTATGCAGTGCTCGATTCGATCGAGGATGCCCGCCAGGTGGCGCTGATCCGCCAGCAGGGACGTGAGGCGGCTGCGGAAGAGCCCTGATCTGCGGACTGCAGGAGCACCCTTGCGGCGCGACTGGCTATGCGACGATCCTGTCCTGAGGCAGGTCGGGGCTGGTGCCACGGCAATCCTGTCCTGAGGCAGATCGAGGCCAAAAGGCTGGACGCAGAGTACGCAAAGGAAAAGCAGAGAGGACGCGAAGAAGAGCGTGGAGACCTACAGGGTCAAGCTCGGAAGCTCCCGCGGGCAGAGTCCTCACGGACAGGATAGTGCTGCACCTGTGGGAGCGGATTCATCCGCGACCAACGGCTTCAGGTTCAACCGCCTTCGCCGCTCGAGGCTATTTCGAGCCCACCCAGGGATCGTAACTGCCAAACCACCAGACGAAGCCCTCGGGATCGCGGGCGGCGTAGCCGCGACCACCATAGTCCTGATCGCTGATCGGAATGACGATTTCGGCGCCAGCGGCCAGGGCGCGTTCGTGGTGCGCATCGGCATCGTCCACGATCACGCAACAACCATGCGTGTTGCGTCCGCCGACTTCATCGGGCTGTGCACTGAACTGACCCCACTCGCTGTCTGCCTGTGCACTGCCGAGCATGATCATGCCGTTTCCGAACACCAACTGGGCGTGATGCACCACCTCGCCCTCGGCGTAGACCGCGTGGGGCGTGAAGCCGAAGGCCTTGCCCAGCCAGTCAATCATCTCCAGCGCCTTGCGATAGCGCAAAGTGGGAATGATCGTGGCAGTCGTGGCAGCAGGCTGGGTCATGGCGGAACTCCTGCGTGGTAGGTGCAGAGCTTGCCAAAAGTCTACACCCGACGCTTGATCGCCCGAATGCCCGCGCCCAGCACCGGGATGTGCTCGAACAGTCCGGCGGTCGAGTCCCAGTAGTCCTGATGCAGACGCACCAGGCCGTTACTGTCGAAGCGGATATGCGAGACGCCGATGGTCTGGGTGTCCTGGTCGCGCTTGAAACGGCGGAAACGGATCACCATGGTCCAACGAAGGAAATAGTCGCCCTGGTCATTGGACAGCGTGTCGAGGACCTCCACCTGGCAATTCTGCACCGCCTCGGCGCTGTGCTTGAGGTACTGGCGCAGGGAATCACGACCCTGGATGGTCTTCAGCGTATCGTTGAACCAGATGTCCGGCGCATAGGTCTGGTCGAGCAGGCCTTCGATCTTGTTCGGTGAGAAGTCGGCAAAGAACTTGCCGAAACGCGCCAGTGCCGCCTTTTCCTCGGCCGATCCGCGCTCGAAAGCCCGTGGCAGCTCGCGTTTGCACCTTTCCAGCACATCCAGATATTCCATCATGCGTCTCCCAGCGATGGTTCAAACAGTTCTCTAGCTGATGCCAACCGGCGTCAGCTCCCGGTGAAGGAGTAGGGCATTGGCAGCACCAGGCGCATTCATGTCTCGTCAGATTCCCGCCCCAGCCGCCTGGCTCGGTGGCGCGGGGCTGATTCCGTTCGCGCTCGCGGCGTTGATGGCGATGATCGCCGAAGACGCCGAGTTGCGGGCCATCGCTCTTCGTGGCTTTGTCGCCTACTCCGCGGTCATTCTGGCCTTTCTCGGTGGTGTGCGCTGGGGCGCGGCGCTCGGAGAAGTCTCTTGGCGACCTCTGACGCTGTCGGTGCTGCCCAGTCTTTTCGCCTGCGCCTGCCTGCTGATCGATCCCATGGACGCGGTCCAGGTACTCGGCCTGCTGTACGCGGCGCTTGGCGTCTTTGACGTCATGCGCAGACCAGCACCCGAGTGGCCGGCGTGGTTCATGAAGCTGCGGGCGCGCCTGTCGGGAGCGGTGGTCGTCATGCATCTGGTGTTGTTCCTGGCCTCCACCGGGCAGGGCTGATGAATCTACCGATGGCGATTCTGGGCGCCGGCATTGCCGGTGCCAGCGCAGCCCGGGAACTGCACCGTCGCGGCTTTTCCGTCCGGGTCTTCGACAAGGGTCGAAACCCGGGTGGGCGCGCGGCGACCCGCACTCGCGAGGGCGCGCACTTCGATCACGGCGCCCAGTACTTCACGGCGCGCGATCCGCGGTTTCTGGAGCAGGTCCAGGCTTGGCGTACCTCCGGGGTGGTGCAGGCCTGGCAGCCGCGCCTGGCCAGCATCGATGCGAAGGGCGTGCAGCGTCTCGATTCGCGCGAGATCCGCTGGGTCGGCGTGCCCGGGATGCGTGAGCTGGCCACCGATCTGCTGCAGGGCATCGATCTGGAATGCAGTCAGAGAGTGGTGCGGGTCGAGTATTCAGCCCGGGGATGGCTGCTACACCTCAAGGACGCGTCGACCAGAGGACCATTTTCGGCACTGTTGTGCACCTTGCCGCCGGCACAGGCGGTGGAACTTCTGCCGCTCGAGTCCGTGGTCGAGCCTGCCCGAGCCGTGCAGTTCGGTCCGTGCTGGGCCCTCATGTTGAGTTTTGCAGAAGCCCTGCCGGTCGACTTCGATGCGGCCTTCATCAACGACGGGCCCTTGTCCTGGATCGCCCGGGACAGCAGCAAGCCGGGGCGACCGCTGGGCGAACGCTGGCTGGTCCATGCCGGACCGGTGTTCAGCCGCGAGACCTTCGATCTGCCACCGGCCGAGGTCGAGGCGAGATTGCTTTCGGCCTTCCATTCGACGCTGGGATCAGCCCCGGTAGATCCGGCGCGCAGTGCCTTGCACCGCTGGGGATACGCGCTGGCGCAACCGCCGCTGGAACTCGGCATCATCGCGGACGAGGCGCGGCGGATCGCCCTCGGCGGCGATTGGTGCCATGGCTCGCGCATCGAGGGTGCCTGGATGAGCGGCCTGTTGTTGGCGCAATGGGCATCAAAGCTGGCTTAACGCTCTGGTGACTGTTAGTCTTCGCGCCCTTTCCGTCGGCTTGTCGCCGACTTCAGCAACTGGAGTTTGATATGGGTCGTGGTGACAAGCGCAGCCGCAAAGGCAAGATTTTCCGGGGTTCCTATGGCAATAGCCGTCTGCAGCACGCCAAGAAGGCCGCCGCGCCGGTCAAGGCTGCCAAGAAGGCCTGATCGTCTCTGCGTCGCCGGGTTGCGAGTTCAGTAACGCTCTGAAGCCCCGTTGGCCTTGGCACGATTCTGGATGACGCTGCCGCCGGCGATCACCTCTTTCGCCAGCGTGCCACCGATCCAATAGATCAGATCTGAGGGGAACTCCGCGTCCCACCAGACAAAATCGGCGCGCTTGCCGACTGCGAGCGTGCCGTGGCTGCCGTGCAGCCCAAGTGCGCTGGCCGCATGCTCGGTCACGCCACGCAGCGCTTCCTCCACCTGCAGATCGAACAGGCTGACGGCCAGATGCGCGGCCGTCCGCAGCGACAGCAATGGCGACGTGCCCGGATTCAGATCCGTGGCCACGGCCATGGCGACACCGGCCTCGCGCAGCGCGGACACCGGCGGCTTGCGTTTCTCCTTCAGCACCAGAAAGGCGCCGGGCAGCAGCACCGCCACGGTTCCTGCGCCGGCCATGGCCTTGACGCCGCGGGCGTCGGTGTATTCGAGATGATCCGCCGACAGCGCGCCATGGCGCGCCGCCAGCGCGGCGCCCTGCTGGTTCGACAGCTGGTCGGCGTGCAGGCGCAGGGGCAGATTCAGCGCTGCTGCCTTGATATAGAGGCGTTCGACTTCTTCGGCACTGAAGGCAATGCCCTCGTGGTAGGCGTCGACTGCGTCGACCAGACCCTCGCTGGCCAGCTGCGGCAGCCATTCGTTGACCGCGTCGTCGATGTAGGCAGCGCGATCTGTTACATCGAAAGGCAGGCTGTGCAATCCCAGGTAGGTCGTGCGTACCGTGATCCCGAGCGTCCGCCCCAGGCGCCGGGCCACCTTGAGCATATTGCGCTCGGCTTCCAGATCCAGACCGTACCCGCTCTTGATTTCCAGCGTGGTCACGCCGTCAGCCACCAGTTGCCGTGCGCGCGGCAGGGCCTGGGCGTAAAGCTCGTCAACACTGGCCGCGCGGGTCAGGCGCACACTGCGGGCGATGCCGCCGCCTCTGGCGGCGATATCGGCATAGCTCGCACCGGCCAGCCGCTGCTGGTATTCGTCGGAGCGGTTCCCGGCAAAGACGATATGGGTATGGCAATCGATCAGGCCGGGGGTCAGCAGGCCATCGGCATAGCGTCTGACCTCGCGCGCCAGTTGCGAGGGTGCATCGGGTAGATCCTTGACCGCGCCCACATAGGCAATCCGGTCGCCCTGGACAGCCAGCGCAGCATCCTCGATCAAGGCCATCGATGGGCCACCCATCCAGAGCCTGGGAGCAATCCACAAACAATCCCACATGCGAACCTCGTTCCATCAGCATCGGCAGGTTTCGGCCATCCGCTCCCACGGCCGCCCGGGCGTCGTAGCATCGATGCCCACGGAATGAGGGATAGCACATGATCCACGGTCACTGCGACCACGCATTGTTGCCGAACGGCTGGCACGCCAATGTCTCACTCAGGGCCGATGCCAGCGGTCGCTGGGCCGAGGTGGTTCCAGACACGCCGCGTGCTGACTTGCCCTCGCTGGGGCGTTTTGTGCTGCCGGGCATGCCCAATCTGCATTCCCATGCCTTCCAGCGCGCCATGGCTGGCCGGGCTGAGCGCTATTCCCGGCCCGACGACAGTTTCTGGAGCTGGCGCGAGACCATGTATCAGCATGCCGGGGGCATGAATCCGGAGCGTCTGCGGATCATCGCCCGATGGCTGTACACGGAAATGCTCGAACAGGGCTACACGCGGGTCTGTGAGTTCCACTATGTCCATCATCAGGCCGACGGCAAGGCCTACCAGCCGGAAACAGCCATGGCCGACGCCTTGGTGGCTGCGGCCGGCGAGGTCGGAATCGGTTTGACCCTGTTGCCGACCCTGTATCAGCGTGGCGGTTTCGCAGATCAGCCCTTGTCCCCACGCCAATGGCGCTTCCAGCACGCTACAGAGACATTCATGCGCTTGTGCGAAGCGCTGGCCGTGGCCCACGAAGGCGGGGGCGTCCGAGTTGGCGCGGCCATACACTCATTGCGGGCCGTGGCTCCGCCGACGTTGACAGAATTGCTGGCGGACGATTTCTGGCATGACCGCCCCCTGCACATACACATCGCCGAGCAGCGCCAGGAGGTCGAGGACTGCCTGCAGCGGCACGCTCGCCGCCCGATCGAGCTTCTCTTTGACACGCTGGCGGTGGACCAGCGCTTCTGTCTGGTCCACGCCACCCATGCGCTGCCCCACGAACGCGCCTTGATGGCCAGTTCGGGCGCGGTGGTGGGCATCTGCACCACCACCGAAGCCAATCTCGGCGATGGACTGTTCGAGCTGGCCGATCTACGTGCCCGAGGTGGCGCCTGGGGCATAGGCTCGGACAGTCATATCGGTCTCGATCCGCGTGAGGAATTACGCTGGCTCGAATACCAGGCACGTCTGGCCACCGGCAGACGTACGGTTCTGGCAAATGCGGGCGCAGCAGACGTCGGCGTCAATCTGTGGAACGAGGCGGTGCAGGGTGGTTCCCAGGCCGCAGGGTCTGGAAGTGGTGGCCTGCAGGTCGGCGCAGACGCTGACTGGTTGGTGCTGGATGCCGAGGATGCGACCCTGGCCGGGTGCACGGTTGACCAGGTGATGGGCTCGTGGATGTTTGGCCCGGCTCGCCGTCCGATCGCCACAGTCGGTGTCCGCGGACGGGAATACGTGCAGGCCGGCCGCCATCGGCAGCGCGAACGCTTCGAATCCGAGTACCGGGAGCTGATGCAAGCTGGCGCTGGTCTTGCCTGAGTGCGCGGTGTCGAACGAAATCCGCTGCGCTCGCCGCCGGCTCGTGGCCTTGGTCGGCAAGGGCCGGTCGGTACCGGTTCGCGGGCTCCCTCGCGAAGCCTGAACAGGGGGCTGGAACCGGAACGCATTCTCAGACAGCATTCAGCGCCCTGCTGATGTAATGCCCCCCACGAGAGAGCGGCACCCATGCCGTCACGGAGATGCTCCGATGCGCAAGTCCTTTGTTTTGATGATTGCAGTTCTGGGTCTGCCGGCCATCGCTGGCGCTCAACCGCGGGACCGCCTGCCACCGCAGGGATATCCAGGGGACGAAAATGTGCGTCTGGTCTATGCCGACGTGCTGCGTGTGGATCCGATCTACGATGTCGTCCGCATCAATGAGCCGCGCGAAGAGTGCTACGACGCGGAAGTGACGCGCTCCAGCGGTCGTTATGAGAACACCACTACCGGTACCATCGTCGGTGCACTGGTTGGCGGCGCGCTCGGTAATCAGGTTGGCAAGGGTGATGGCCGCAAGGCTGCCACCATCGCCGGGGCCGTCATCGGCGCAGGCGTGGGCCGCGAAGTCGACGCCAACGACAACCCCTCGCGCAGCCGTCGCGGCGTGGAAACCCGCTGTCGGGTGGTCGAGAGCGGTTATGACGAGCGCCGCATCGTGGGTTACGACGTCGAGTACCGCTATCGCGGCGAAGTGTTCTTCTCCAGGCTGGGTTATGACCCGGGCGAGAAGCTGCGAGTGCGCGTGTCGGTCGAGCCGGCTGATCCCTAGGCGGCTGTCGGGCGCTGGTGGGTCCGGAGCAGAGTCTGGCCCACAGGTGCCGTAAAGAGCGTCCAGACAAGTCTGGACCTGTAGATTGCAGGTGGCCCCCGTACATGTCTGGACCTGCAACCGCACGTGGATCGCCCGTATCCGATGCGCTAGCGCATTGATACGAGCTCGGGCGCTTCGCGGGCAATTTCCTGAACCTGAGTGTATTCGAATACGCAAGCCTTCCGCCGCGTGCGGGGGCTGTCATATGCTGCGGCGCATCAAGCCCTGACAGGAGCGCGCCCATGAGCCGTGCCTACAACTTCAGCGCCGGTCCCGGCGCACTTCCCGAACCAGTGCTGCGTCAAGCACAGGAAGAAATGCTGGAATGGCGCGGGGCCCGCGCCTCGGTCATGGAAATCAGCCATCGCGACAAGGCTTTTGTCCAGCTGGCGGAAGCAGCCGAAGCCTCGCTGCGCGAGATCATGGCGATACCGGCCAACTACAAGGTGCTGTTCCTGCAGGGCGGTGCTACCGCCCAGTTCGCCTTGCTGCCGATGAATCTTGCGGCGCCGGATCAAGCCGCCGACTATGTGATCACCGGTGCCTGGGGCGAGAAGGCCTTCAAGGAAGCCAAGACCCTGTGCTCGGCGCGGACAGCGGCCAGCAGCGTCGACTCCAATTTCACCACCGTACCCGAGGTGTCGACCTGGGCGCTCAGTGACAACGCGGCCTATCTGCACGTCACCCCGAACGAGACCATCCACGGCGTCGAGTTCTACGACCTTCCGGAAAGTTCGGCGCCGGTACTGGCCGATGTCTCCAGCACCATCCTGTCGCGGCCCCTGGATGTCTCCCGCTACGGGGTGCTGTACGCCGGTGCGCAGAAGAACATCGGTCCTTCCGGCATCACCGTGATGATCGTCCGCGACGACCTGCTCGAACGCAAGCCGCGGCCGATGCCGCAGATCCTGAATTACAAGGCTCATGCGGACAACGGCTCGATGCTGAACACGCCGCCGACCTTCGGCTGGTACGTGGCGGCGCTGGTGTTCGACTGGGTCAAGAGCGAGGGCGGCCTGAAGGCGCTGGGTGAGCGCAACGAGCGCAAGGCCCAGGCCCTGTATGCCGCCATCGATGGTTCCGGCGGTTTCTATACCAACAAGGTCGATCCGCGTTACCGCTCCTGGATGAATGTGCCTTTCATTCTGGCCAACCCCGATCTGGACGGCGCCTTCCTCAAGGGTGCCGAAGCACAGGGTCTGCTGGGCCTGAAGGGTCATCGAGCGGTCGGTGGCATGCGCGCCAGTATCTACAACGCCATTTCCGAAGAAGCCGTCGGCGTCCTCATCGACTACATGCGCGAATTTCAGCGCAGCCACGGCTAATCAAGGAGTCAGCCCAGATGTTCAAGATCCGCACTTTCAACAAGATCTCGACCAGCGGCACCGAGCGCCTGCCCAAGGATCTGTATCAGATTGGCGACAAGCTCGAGAACCCGGATGCGATTCTGGTGCGCTCGGCTGATCTCCACAGCATCGAGGTCAATCCCGAGCTGAAGGCCGTGGCCCGAGCCGGCGCCGGCACCAACAACGTGCCGGTGACCCAGCTCAGCAAGCACGGCATCGTGGTTTTCAATGCGCCGGGCGCCAACGCCAACGCGGTCAAGGAACTGGTGCTGGCCGGCATGCTGATGGCGGTGCGCAATCTGCGCGAAGCCACCGAGTTCGTGCATGGCCTGGATGCGGCCGATCCGGAACTGGAGCACAAGGTCGAGGACGGCAAGAAGCGTTTTGTGGGCAGCGAAGTGGTCGGGCGCACCCTCGGCGTGGTCGGCCTTGGCGCCATCGGTGTGCGCGTGGCCAACGCGGCCAAGGGCATCGGCATGCGCGTCATCGGTTTTGACCCGCACATGACGGTCGAAGGCGCCTGGCAGCTCTCCAGCGATGTCGACAAGGCCGGCAGTCTGGGCGAATTGCTCGCCGCCTCGGATTTCATCTCGCTGCACGTGCCGCTCAACGCTGCGACCCGCGGCACCATCAACGCCACCGCGCTGGCCGGTGCCCGTGATGGACTGGTGCTGATGAACTTCGCCCGCGAAGGCGTGGTCGACGAAGAAGCCGTGATCGCCGCGCTCGACAGCGGCAAGCTCGGTCACTATGTCAGCGATTTTCCGACCCCGCGCACGATCGCCCATCCCAAGGTCATCGCTTTCCCGCATCTGGGGGCTTCGACCTCGGAAGCCGAGGAGAACTGCGCGATCATGGTTGCCGATCAGCTGCGCGACTATCTGGAAAACGGCAATGTGGTCAACGCCGTGAACTTCCCGAGCGTGCGCCTGGCCCGCGCCGGGGCTCAGCGCCTCACCGTCGCCAACCGCAATGTGCCGAACATGATCGGTCAGCTGTCGCAGCTGCTGGGCGGATCCGGTGCCAACATCACCCAGATGCACAATGCCTCGCGCGGTGAGCTGGCCTACAACATCCTCGATCTCGATCAGCCGATGACGCCGGAGTTGATTGAAGCGGTGAAGAAGATTGAAGGCATTCTGGCGGTTCGCGTACTGTAGTTTCGGGCCAGACCGAGAAATCTCTTGTCCGCCAAGGACCCGTCCATGCCGAAGCGAGCTGATCAGACACCCAAGATTTCGCTGCCGGAACTGCGCGAGCGCATTGATGCGGTCGACCGCCAGATCCAGGAACTGATCGGCGAGCGTGCCGGCTATGCCCGTCAGGTTGGTGTGGCCAAGGGACCGTTGAAGCAGGCCATCGATTACTACCGGCCCGAGCGCGAGGCCCAGGTGCTGCGGGCGATCGCTGACCGCAATCACGGTCCGCTGTCGAATGAAGAGCTGGTGCGGGTGTTTCGCGAGCTGATGTCGGCCTGCCTGGCGCAGCAGAATCCGCTGAAGATCGCGTATCTGGGACCGGAAGGTACCTTCAGTCAGACCGCCGTGCAGAAGCACTTCGGGCATTCGGTCATCGCCATTCCGATGGCCAGCATCGAGGAGGTCTTCGGCGAAGTCGAAAACAGCAACGCAGACTTCGGCGTGGTCCCGGTCGAGAATTCCACCGAAGGCGCGGTCCACCACACCTTCGACATGTTTCTGACCACGCCGCTGAAGATCTGCGGTGAAATCGAGCTGCGCGTGCATCAGAACCTGCTGTCGCGCGCCGCCGATCTGGAGCACATCGAACGGGTCTATTCGCACGCCCAGTCGCTGGCGCAGTGCCGCGGCTGGCTGCGGCGCCATTTGCCCAAGGCCGAGCGCATTGCCGTCAGCAGCAATGCCGAAGCGGCACGGAGGGCGCGCAATGCCGAAGACGCCGCGGCCATCGCCGGTTTGTCCGCAGCCCAGGTCTACGGGTTGAAGGTGCTGGCGCCCAACATCGAGGACAGGGACGACAACACGACCCGTTTCATGGTGCTGGGGCGAGAACTGTTTCCACCCAGCGGTCACGACAAGACCTCGCTGCTGCTGGCCGTCAAGGATCAACCCGGGGCGCTCTATCAACTGCTCACGCCGCTGGCGAAGCACGGCATCAGCATGACCCGGATCGAGTCGCGACCCGCGCGCGGCGCCAAGTGGGAATATGTGTTCTTCATCGATGTCGAGGGTCATGTCGAGAGCGGCGCCTTGCAGGCGGCGCTGGCCGACCTGGGCCCGGTGGCCGCGCAATTGAAGGTGCTGGGGGCCTACCCGGCAGCGATTGTCTGACTCGGCATCATTCACTACTCACCTCATTCAGGCCCATGATGCGTATCGAAGACCTCGCAGCGCCCGGCGTGCAGAAGCTCACCGCCTACGATCCCGGCTACGATCCAGAGACCATCCGTCGGATGCTCGGTCTGCCGCGCATGCTCGAACTGGGCTCCAACGAAAACGGATACGGGGCCAGTCCTGCGGTCACCGAACTGCTGCGCTCGCGCGATTTCGCCGATGCCATCCGCTATCCGGATGCCGCCGCGCGCAAGCTGCGCCAGGCCATCGCCGCGCGCTGGCAGGTCGATCCCGGCGCCATCACGCTCGGCAGTGGTTCGCACGAGCTGCTGGTGCTGATTGCCGAAACCTTTGTGGCTCCCGGGGACGAAGTGGTCTTTGCGCAGCACGGTTTTGCCGTGTTCAAGCTCGCCGCCATTGCCAGCGGTGGCCAGCCCGTGGAAGTGCCGGCGCTGCCGCGATCAGGTCTGCAACCGCTGGGGGCGGATCCCATCGCCATGACCGCCGCACTCGGTCCCCGAACCAAGCTGGTGTATCTGGCCAATCCCAACAACCCGACGGGGACCTGGTGGGACCGGGCCACATTGGCGCAATTCCTGGCCCAGGTGCCGCGGCATGCCGTGGTCGTCATCGACGAGGCCTATCGTGAGTACGTAGACGAGGCGGAAGTCCCCGATGCCTTGTCGCTGCAGGCGCTGCACCCGAATCTGGTGGTGACTCGGACCTTCTCTAAGGCCCATGGACTGGCGGCGATGCGGGTCGGCTACGCCATCAGCCATCCCGATCTGGCCGCGGTGCTGGAGCGCACGCGCCTGACTTTCAATGTCAACCTGTACGCCCAGGCGGCAGCCGCGGCGGCCATCGCCGATGTGGCCCATGTCGAGGACGTGCGCCGCAGCAATGCGGCAGAGCGCGCGTCGCTCAGTGCCGGCCTTCGGGCCCTGGGCCTGTTCGTGTTCCCGTCGCAGGGCAACTTCGTGCTGGTGGATTTCGAGCGCCCGGCCAAGGTCATCGAGGAGGCTCTGCTCAGGCGCGGAGCCATCGTCCGGCCGATGGGCGGCTACGGTTTACCGACCTGTTTGCGGATCACGGTGGGGCTGGCGCAGGAAAACAGCGAGTTTCTGGGCATTCTCGCCCAGGTGCTGCAGGAGGACCTGGCATGAGCGCTTCGTCGCGCGAGTTTCTGTGTCAGCCGTCGCGGCGGGTCCAGGGGTGCTTCAGCGTACCCGGTGACAAGTCGATCTCCCATCGGGCGGTCATGTTCGGCGCGCTCGCACAAGGCCGAACCGAGGTCAGCGGCTTCCTGCCCGGCGCCGACACCCTGGCGACCGCGCAGATCCTTCGCGATCTCGGCGTCACCATCGAGCGCACTGCAGCGACCGGGTTGCGGATCGATGGGGTAGGGTTGCACGGCCTCAGGCAAAGTGCCGCGGCGCTCGACTGCGGCAACGCCGGTACTGCGATGCGTCTGCTCACCGGCTTGCTCGCCGGCCAGCGCTTTGCCAGCACCCTGATCGGTGATGAATCGCTATCGCGTCGACCCATGCGCCGGGTCATCGACCCCTTGCTGCAGATGGGCGCGCGCATCGAGTGCACCACCGCCGGCACCGCGCCCCTGCAGATTCATGCCGTCGACGGATTGCGCGGCATCGACTATCGCTGCCCGGTGGCCAGCGCCCAGATCAAGTCCTGCGTGCTGCTCGCGGGTCTGTACGCCAGCGGTCCCACCGAGGTCACCGAACCCGCCGCCACCCGCGACTACACTGAGCGCATGTTGACCGCGCTGGGCGCCGATGTGTCCGTTGTAGGCAACCGGGTGCGCCTCAACCCGGGTCAAACGCTTCGCGCGCAGCCGATCGCTGTGCCGGGAGATTTTTCCTCCGCGGCCTTTTTTCTGGTTGCAGGCGCGATTGCGCCGGAGGGCGAACTGATCATCGAGAACGTCGGGCTCAATCCGCGCCGAACCGGCTTGTTGCTGACCCTGATCGACATGGGCGCCGACATCGAGATCCTCGATCAACGCGAGGTGGCGGGCGAACCGGTCGGGGATCTGCGCGTGCGCGCCAGCGCGCTGCGCGCCGTGGACGTGCCGATCGAGCGCGTGCCCGATATGATCGACGAATTCCCGGCCTTTGCCATTGCCGCCGCCTGTGCCGAGGGCACCAGCAGCGTCCGCGGCGCCCACGAGTTGCGGGTGAAGGAAAGCGACCGGATTGCGGCGATGGCCCGCGGCCTCGAGGCACTGGGCGTGCAGGTACAGGAATTCGACGACGGCATGGCCATAGAGGGCAGGGCACAGATGAGCGGTGGACATATCGACAGTCACGGAGATCACCGCATCGCCATGAGCTTCGCTGTAGCCGCGCTGCGTGCCACTGGCGTCATCCGCATACTCGACTGCGCCAACGTCGATACCAGCTTCCCGGGCTTCTCCGAACTGGCGACACTCGCCGGATTGTCCATGCAGGTCCGTGAGGGTAGTCCGGAGCTTTCAGCGTGAGTCCATTGCCACAGGCCGCACCGGTCATCACCATCGACGGGCCGAGCGGCTCGGGCAAGGGCACCATCAGCCGTGCCGTGGCTCGGGCGCTGGGCTGGCATTTCCTGGATTCGGGGGCGCTCTACCGGGCGGTCGGCGTTGCGGCGGTGCGCAGCGGTGCTGATCTGGCCGATGAGCAGGCGCTGGCCAGGCTGGCGCTGGATGCCGATATCCGCTTCGAGGACCGCATCGACTCCGAACCGCATGTCTGGCTGGGAGACGAGGACATCTCTGCAGATATCCGCACCGAGGAGGCCGGCCAGGCCGCTTCCAAAGTGGCCGCGCAGCCGGCCGTGAGGGCGGCGCTGCTGGCCAAGCAACGGGCTTTCCAGGTCGCACCCGGTCTGGTGGCCGATGGTCGGGACATGGGAACCATCGTGTTTCCCGAGGCCGAATTGAAAGTTTTCCTGACTGCCAGTGCGGCAGAACGTGCCCGGCGCCGCCATAAACAGTTGAGCGAAAAGGGAATAACGGCTATTCTACCGGCCCTCTTGCGCGAGATTGAAGAACGCGACCTGCGCGACCGAACCCGGTCCGTGGCGCCTCTGGTTCCCGCGCACGATGCCCGCACCATCGATTCGACTACCCAGTCCATCGATGATGTGGTTGCCATCGTGCTCGCCTGGGCGGCGCCTTTGAAGCGCTGACTTCGGCCTCGCAATGGGGGAACGGGCTCGAGAATTTCTCTCGGGATTCATAAACATACGCGGAGCAATCCGCACACTCGAAAGAGGGTGGAACGACGCTGACGCGGACCCGGATCCAAAGGGCTGCGGGCGTCTTTCCGATTTCCTGGAATCAACCATGACTGAAAGTTTTGCCGAACTGTTTGAACAGAGCGAGCGCATCAGCAAGCTCAAGCCCGGCGCCATTGTTACCGGCACGGTAGTGGAAATCCGCAGCGATGTCGTCATCGTCAATGCGGGTCTGAAGTCCGAGGGCGTGGTGCCCATCGAGCAATTCCGCAATGAGGCGGGCGAGCTCGAGGTGAGCGTTGGCGACGAGGTCAAGGTCGCCCTGGACGCACTGGAAGATGGTTTCGGCGAAACGCGGCTGTCGCGCGAGAAAGCCAAGCGCGCGATGGTGTGGGATGAGCTCGAAGAAGCTCAGACCAAGGATGAGACCGTGGTCGGTCGCATCAGTGGCAAGGTCAAGGGCGGCTTCACGGTCGACATCAAGGACATCCGCGCGTTCCTGCCGGGTTCCCTGGTCGACGTGCGTCCGGTCCGTGATCCGGTGTACCTGGAAGGCAAGGATCTCGAGTTCAAGATCATCAAGCTCGATCGCAAGCGCAACAACGTCGTGGTCTCCCGCCGTGCGGTGGTCGAGAGCGAGTTCAGCGTCGAGCGCGAGCAGTTGATGGAGAAGCTCAAGGAAGGCGCGGTGCTGAAGGGTGTGGTCAAGAACCTCACCGATTACGGCGCATTCGTCGACCTCGGCGGCATCGATGGCCTGCTGCACATCACCGACATGGCGTGGAAGCGCGTCCGTCACCCCTCCGAAGTGGTCAACGTCGGTGACGAGATCGATGTGCGCGTGCTGCGCTTCGACCGTGAGCGCAATCGCGTTTCGCTGGGTCTGAAGCAGCTGGGCGACGATCCGTGGGTGAACATCTCGCGTCGTTACCCGCAGGGTACCCGTCTGTTCGGCAAGGTCTCGAACGTCACCGAGTACGGTGCATTCGTCGAGCTGGAGCCGGGCGTCGAAGGTCTGGTGCACGTGTCCGAGATGGATTGGACCAACAAGAACGTCAACCCGGCCAAGATCGTGGCCATCGGCGACGAAACCGAAGTGACCGTGCTCGACATCGACGAAGAGCGTCGCCGCATTTCGCTCGGCATGAAGCAGTGCACGAGCAATCCGTGGGAAGCCTTCGCCGGCACCTTCAAGAAGGGTGACAAGGTCTCGGGCTCGATCAAGTCGATCACCGATTTCGGCATCTTCGTCGGCCTCGATGGCGGCATCGACGGACTGGTGCACCTGTCCGACATTTCCTGGAACGGCACCGGCGAAGACCTGGTCCGCAATTTCAAGAAGGGCGAGGAACTGGAGGCCGTGGTGCTGGCCGTCGATCCCGAGCGCGAGCGCATTTCGCTCGGCATCAAGCAGCTGGAGCAGGATCCCTTCGGCAGCTTCATGGCCAACAATCCGAAGGGCAGCATCGTTCACGGCATCGTTCGCGAAGTGGATGCCCGTGGCGTGACCGTGGACCTGGACGAGGGTGTCGAGGGCTATTTGCGCGCATCGGATATCGCCAAGGAGCGTGTGGACGACGCCACGCAGCACTACGCCGTGGGTGACAAGATCGAAGCCAAGTTCACGGGTCTCGATCGTCGTGGCCGTATCCTGCAGCTGTCGATCCGTGCCAAGGAAGACGACGAACTGGCCGATGCTCTGGAGGAGTACCACAACACCTCCATCGGCACGACCAAGCTCGGCGCGCTGCTCAAGGAACAGCTGAGCCGCTGATTTCTCTGGTATTGGTGGGGGCGGACGTGCGCCGCCCCCACTTTCAACGTAGTCTTGAAACTTCCCCGGGCTTGCTGGAGCAAAGATCGTGACCAAGTCGGAACTGATCCTGGCCTTGTCGGGTCGGCAAACGCATCTGGCACAACCGGATGTTGAGCTCGCGGTGAAATCTGTCATTGATCAGATGGCCGACTCCCTGTCCAGCGGCGAACGTATCGAAGTCCGCGGCTTTGGCAGTTTCTCCCTGCATTTCAGGCCGCCGCGCATGGGCCGGAACCCGAAGACGGGTGATGTGGTAGCGCTCTCGGGCAAATATGTCCCGCATTTCAAACCCGGCAAGGAATTACGCGAGCGGGTGAACGCCAGTGCCCAGAAGGTACCGGTGCCTGCGCCCAAGACTGCTCGGTCCTGACGAGGCGCAGCTGCTTGAAACTTGCGGCCAGAATCCTGCTCGGTGTGGTTTTGACCGCCATCGTCGTGTTTGCAGCTTTCAATCCGGCCCTGACCCAGATCGATGCCGTCGTCGGCGCCTTCACGTTGCCGCTGGGCGTGGCTTTGGTGGGGTTCTTCGCGCTCGGCAGTCTCGCTGGAGCCTTGGGCCTGTATCTGGCCGTGGTACTTGGGCTCAAGCGCGAATTGCGCCGCCAACGTCGATCGGGAAGCTGAACCATCATGGGCTGGGAAGTGCTGTGGCTGCTCTTGCCGATTGCAGCCTGGTCTGGCTATCTGGTGGGCCGACGAGGCAGCGAACGCAGCAGTGGTGAGCGCTTCTCCAAGTTCTCCCAGACCTATTTCAGCGGCCTCAACTATCTGCTGAACGAGCAGCCCGACAAGGCACTGGAAGTCTTTCTCAAGATTGCTGAACTCGATAGTGACACCTTCGAGACCCAGCTGGCCCTGGGCAATCTGTTCCGGCGTCGCGGTGAAACGGATCGCGCCATCCGCCTCCATCAAGATCTCTACAGCCGCCCCAAACTGTCCGCCGATCAGCGCACCATCGCTTTGCTGGAGTTGGGCGAGGATTACATGCGCGCCGGTTTGCTGGATCGCGCCGAAGCCTTGTACACCGATTTGCTGGCCATCGACCAGCATGCACCGACCGCACTGCGACATCTGATTTCCATCTACCAGCAGGAACGTGACTGGAACCGCGCCATCGAGATGGCGCAGCGCCTGCGCGCCGCCACTGGCGATGGCACCTCGCCGCTGGTGGCGCAGTTCTACTGCGAATTGGCGGAGCAGGCGCGGGCGCGCAAGGAACCCGAGGAAGCCCGCAAGCTGGCGCGCGAGGCTGTGGCGGTCGATGCCCGCTGCGTCCGTGCGCACATGCTGCTGGGACGTTTGGCGCTGGCAGACGGCGCCGATGAGGCTGCAATCCGCCATTTCGAGAAGGCCGCGGAGATCGACCCGGACTTTCTGTCCGAGATTCTCAGTGAACTGCTGGCAACCTACGAAAAACTGGGACGCAGCGATCGCGCACAGGCCTTTCTCGACCTGATGATGCAGCGTGATCGCGGCGTGGCCGCCTTGCTGGCGCGCAGTGCCATGATCGAGCGCAGCGATGGCCGCAGCGAGGCCGTCGGCTTCCTCGCCGACCGCCTGCATCAGCGTCCGTCGGTACGCGGTGTGCTCAAGGTCGTCGACCTGTCCTTTCCTTCCGAATCCGGTGAGCGCGCAGAGGCCATCGGCCTCATCCGCGAATTGCTCCATCGTCTGCTGGAACGCAAGGCTGGCTATCGCTGCAGCCGTTGCGGCTTCAGCCCGCGTGCCTTGCACTGGCAGTGTCCCAGTTGCAAGAGCTGGGGCAGCATCAAGCCGGTGCACGGCGTGCCGGGCGAGTGAACTGACCTTGAGCGCTGTGCTTGCCGCCTTGTTGGCTGCTGCGCCAGCCTGGATGCTGACCCGTCTGGCCCTGGCCTATGCGCAGGGCGCAGCCATGCATGATCAGCCGGGAGCCCGGCGCATGCACAGCGCTCCGACGGTGCGTGGGGCCGGACTGGGATTCGTACTCGTCATCACCGCCGTCTGGACCGGCCTCGGGCTGGCGCTGGGCGTGCAACATCCGCTGGGTCGCTGGGCGCTGGGCGGCGCCGCGGGTCTGGCCATCGTCGCCCTGATCAGCTGGCTCGATGATCGCCAGGGTCTGCCGGTGTGGCCGCGGCTGCTGGCGCATGCGACGGCAGCCGTGCTGCTGACCCTTGGCGCCTGGCCCGGGCTGGCCGCGCAACTGCCCTGGGTTCTGGTGCTGATCCTTCCCTTGATATTGATCATTCCAGCGATCAACTTCTGGAATTTCATGGATGGCATCAATGGTATGGCGGCAGTCCAGGCGGTGCTGGTGGCCACCATCATCGCCGCTCTGGCGTGGAAGGCGGGCGACTATCCCGCGGCCTGGTTTGCCGCCGTCGTGGCCGGATCGGTCTGCGCATTCTTGCCCTTCAACTTTCCCGACGCCCGCGCCTTCATGGGCGATGTCGGCAGCGCCAGTCTGGGATACATCGTCGCTGCGCTGGCCCTGATGCCCCTGGTTGATGCCGGACCGGTCTTGCCTGCGGCGCTGCTGCTGGCCGCTGCGGTGTTTCTCGATACCGGCCTGACCCTGGCCTGGCGCATGCTTCGTCGGCCCCCACGGCGATGGTACACTGCGCACCGCGAGCATCTGTATCAATGGCTTACGCGTGCTGGCTGGAGCCACACCCGGACCACTCTGAGCTATCTGGGATTCAGCGTGGGAATCTCGGCCTTGGTACTGCTCATCGGCCCCTTGCGACCCTTGCCCATGCTGATTGCTGCTGCTGTTGTCTATCTGTCAGGCGCCTTGCTCTGGCGCCTTGCGCGTGATTACGCCTTGCGCCGGGCGAGGGTGGGTTCATGAGCCGGGCCTTGCGCGCCTTTGTGGCCCTGATTCACCCGCGCAGTGCGGTGGTTGCGCACGATCTGGCGATGATTCTGATCGCCTGGTATCTGGCCAAGTCGATCCGCCTGAGCTTCGAGGCCGATACCTCGCTCAGCGTACTGACGTTGAGCGAAGTCGTGCTGGTACTGACGATTCAGGGAAGCATCTTCTGGTGGACCGGCCTGTACAAGGGCTTGTGGCGCTTTGCCAGTCTGCCCGATCTCTGGAACATCGTACGCGGCTCCATTCTCGGCGCCCTCACCGTGGGCCTCGCGCTGTTTCTCTACGACCGCCTGGGGAACGTGCCGCGCAGTGTATTGATCCTGTATCCGGTATTGATGTCGGTGCTGCTGGGCCTGCCGCGTCTGGCCTATCGCTTCTGGAAGGACAGTCGGCTCGATTTCTATGAGCGCAGCTCACGCAAGCGCGTGCTGGTGCTGGGCGCGGAGCGCGCCGGCGAGATGCTGGTGCGCGATCTCCGCGCCGAAGGCCAGTATCTGCCGGTGGGATTCCTTGACGACAATCGATTGCTGCGCGGCGCCCGCGTCCACGGCGTGCCGGTGCTGGGCCGGATCGAGGAACTGCGCGATCTGGCCCGCGAAGTGGCCGCGGACATGTTGTTGATTGCGATGCCCAGCGCCACGACTGCCGAAATGCGTCGCGTGGTGGAGCTGTGCGAAGAAACCGGGTTGCCATTCAGGACCGTGCCGCGCCTGCAGGACGTGGTCGCCGGGCGCTCAGCCTTCAATGAGCTCAAGGAAGTCGCGATCGAGGATCTACTCGGTCGCGAACCGGTGCAACTGGACTGGACGGCGATCCGTCAGGCGCTGTCCGGCAAGCGCGTGCTGGTCACCGGCGGCGGCGGCTCCATCGGTGCCGAGCTGTGCCGTCAGGTGGCGCGCCTCGGGGCCTCGGCACTCGGCATTCTGGAACAGTCCGAGTACAACCTGTACCAGATTGAACGGCAGCTGCGCCGCGAGTTTCCGGATATGGAACTGGATGCCGCGCTGGGTGATGTCTGCGACGCCGCCACCTGCAGGCACGTACTGGAGACTCTGCGCCCGCAAGTGGTGTTTCACGCCGCGGCCTACAAGCATGTGCCGCTGCTGCAGCAGCAGTTGCGCGAAGCTTTCCGCAACAATGTGCTTGGCACCCGGGCGATTGCGCTGGCCGCCGACGAGGCCGGCGTGGAGACCTTCGTGCTGATCTCCACCGACAAGGCCGTCAATCCGGCGAACGTGATGGGGGCGACCAAGCGCATCGCCGAGATCTTCTGCCAGAACCTGGCCAAGCGTTCGCGCACCTGCTATCTGACGGTGCGCTTCGGCAATGTGCTGGATTCCGCTGGCAGCGTGGTTCCGCTATTCCGTGAGCAGATTCGTCAGGGCGGGCCGGTGACCGTCACCCATCCCGAAATCAGCCGCTACTTCATGACCATCCCCGAGGCCTGCCAGCTGATCCTGCAGGCAGCGACGCTGGGGCAGGGCGGTGAGATCTTCGCGCTGGACATGGGTGAGCCGATCCAGATCCGCTATCTGGCCGAGCAGATGATTCGCCTGGCCGGAAAGCTGCCGGGACAGGATATCCAGATCGTGTACACCGGTTTGCGTGAAGGTGAAAAGCTGTTCGAGGAACTCTTCCACGAACACGAGAGCTATCAGCAGACCCGTCACCAGAAGATCTTTCTGGCGCAACATCGCGCCGTCAATCTCGACGAACTCACCCAGGCGCTGCATCAGGGCGATGCCGCCGTGCGGCGCTACGGTGTTGATGAGCTGCGTGAGATCCTGAACCGATTTGTGCCGGAGTTTTCCGGTCGGGTATCGTCCGACGACGAGAATGTGTTGCCGCTGCGGCGAGCCTGAACAGGGAGCTGATCGATGTCTGAGCGCTTGAAAACGGTGGTGTTTCCGGTCGCAGGTCTGGGCACTCGTTTCCTGCCGGCGACCAAGGTGGTGCCCAAGGAAATGTTGCCGGTGATGGACAAGCCGCTGATCCAGTGGGCGTCGGACGAGGCGGTTGAGGCTGGCGCCGACACCCTGGTCTTTGTGGTCAATCGCAACAAGCGTGCCATCAGTGATCACTACGACCAGGCTTTCGAACTGGAACAGCGCCTGGAACGCAGCAACAAACTGGAGTTGCTGCAGATCGTCCATGACGTGCTGCCCTCGCATGTGCGCCCGGTCTTTGTGCTCCAATCGGAAGCGCGCGGTTTGGGCCATGCCGTGCTGTGCGCGCAACCGGCGGTGGCTTCCGGCGCTTTTGGCGTGATTCTCCCCGATGACTTCATCATCAATCGTCAGGGCCCGGGCGCCCTCGCGCAGATGGCCGCGGTGCAGGCCCGTCAGGGCGGTAGCGTGGTGGCGGTGGAGCCAGTGGATTGGAAGGACACCGGCAAGTACGGCATCGTCTCCGGGACCGAACTGTCGCAGGGACTGATGCGGATCGACAGCATCGTCGAGAAGCCGCGGCCGGATGTGGCGCCCTCCAATCTCGCGGTAGTCGGACGCTACGTGCTCGATTCCCGAATCTTCAAACTCCTGGAGCAGACCCGGCCTGGCGCAGGAGGCGAGATCCAACTCACCGATGCGATTGCCGCGCTTCTGGGCGAGCAATCAGTCTGCGCCTACCGCTTTGACGGCGTGCGCTATGACTGTGGCACCAAGTTCGGTTACGTCCATGCCACGCTGAGACTGGCGCTGGATGATGCTGAAATCGGCGCTGACATGCGCCAGTTGCTGGCCGACTTGCACGAGGGTGCCACCAGCGACTGACCTGGCCCGCTGCTACGGCGGCCAGGGGATCTGCGCATGGTCGCAGAGTCGCTGCGCCCACTGGGTCAGTTCAATCGACAGCTCAGGATGTTGCGTCGAGATCTCACGGACAGCGGACAGATATGATTCCAGTGTGCCATCCGCGCTGATGAGACGATCCCGGCAATGGCGCAACCAGAGCTTGCGCTCGGGCTCGCTCAGCGTGGGCTCGTGGTGCCGTGCCCGGTAGCGGAATGCCAGCGCCTGCAGTCGCGGATCGGTGAAATTCTTCGACAATTCCTGCAGTCCTTCAGGCCGCTCGCCGCGCCAACGGGTGCATAGCGCGCGATCACCATCGGCCAGGAAGCCCGCATACAAGGCTTCGTCGGGATCCTGAACGGGGCGCTCACCGCGATCAAGCAGGGCATAGACCTGTTGCAGCTTGTGATCCAGCGCTGGCGCATCCTGAAGCTTGCGTGTGTGCAGATCCATGCGCTCGCGATCGAAAGCAATGCGCTGCAGATCCACCCCTTCCAGTACCGACAAGGGCGCCAGGAAGGGCGCTCGGTTGGCGTGCACCAGCTTCAGTCCCAGGGATACGTGGTCGGGATCGCTGGCCGGCTTCAGCAGCAAGTCGGCCAGTTTCTCGGCTGTCCATTGCAGCAGCGGCGCCGGATCCTGATAGGCGTCGACCACGATCACCTTGCCGCTCTGGCTGGGGTGCATGGCCAGCGGAACCACCTGGGCCAGACAGCCGCGTTCGGCCGGAAAACGTTGCGATACGTGCACCACCGGCGTGCGCTGCCGCCAGTCCAGCAGTTCCAGCACCCGCGCCTTGCGCCGCAGACCGAGCGCAAAACTCATCAGCCGGGGCTGCGATGCCCGGATCAGCCGCGCCAGTGCCAGCGTGGCCTCAACATCGGATAGAGCCGCGTGGGCATGCCGGTGGGGCAGGGCGTTGGCGGCACTCAGGTCACTCAGGCGAAAGCTGGGATGTCCATCCTCGCGTTTGGGCCAGTGTATGCCGGCTGGCCGCAGGGCCTGGGCAGCACGTGCCAGATCGATCAGATCGAATCGTGAATTGCCGTTGGCCCACTCGCGTTGATAGGGGTCGATGAAATTGCGCCAGAACAGGTAGCGGGTGATCTCGTCGTCGAAGCGCATGCTGTTGTAGCCCAGCACGCAGGTCTGCGGCGTGCCCATTTCGGCCAGCACGCGTTCGGCGAATTCCGGTTCCGTCAGACCCTCACGCCAGGCACTCTCGGGACCAATGCCGGTAATCACGCAAGCCTGGGGCTGGGGCAGGTAATCCAGGGTTGGCCGACAGCGAAAGGCCACCGGTTCGGCGATCGGCTCGAAGTCCTCATTGCTGCGCCAGCAGGCGAATTCAGCCGGGCGATCGACGCGGACGTTGGCGCCAAAGGTCTCGTAGTCGTGCCAGAGAAAGCTAGCCCGCACGTCTCACACCTGTTGCGGAAGATCGCGCAGTGCTTTGCGACTAGCGCAAGGCGCGACGACGAGGAATGGTGATTCCATGGCGAGGAGGAGCAATGCAGCGATAGTCGCAAAGAACGCGCGAGGGCCGCAAAGCGGGCAGATGCAAGCCGTACACTCTGCAGTTGCTGTGTGGCCACCGATTTGCCTTGCGCTGCAACGGAATCGCGGCATCTGCACGCGCAGGTGTGAGAAATGCGGGCCAGGCGTCGCAGCGGCCGTCATCCGGCCGCTGCCAGCGGGGGCAGGGCGGGCGCGCGCTTGGAACTGCGCGCGCGCAGGTAGCCTGTACGCAGATCCGAGGTCGGGCGTCCCACATAGTAGCCCTGGATGAAATCGACGCCGCAGGCGAGCAGGGCAGACAGCACCTGTGGCCGATCCACATACTCGGCCACGGTGCGTTTGCCCACCGAGTGAGCGATGTCATTGATGGCGGCAATCACGGCCCGATCCACCGGATCTTCGAGCAAGCCCTGGATGAAGGCGCCATCGATCTTCAGGAAATCCACGTCCAGATGCTTCAAATGCGTGAACGAGGAGAATCCGCAGCCGAAATCATCGAGTGCAAAACGGCATCCCAGGCCCCGCAGTTGCTGGATCAGTTCGCGCGCGGCGTCCAGATTGGTCACGGCCTTGGTTTCGGTGATCTCGAAGGTGACCAGTGAAGGATCTACGTTGAACTCTACCAGCTTGTCCATGACGAACCGGCCGATGCCGTTGGCACCCAGTGATTGCGCCGAGAGATTGATCGACAGGCCCACCAGATGTTCGGGATCAACTGCGTGGCTGTCGCGCAGCGCCTTGAGGGCGTTGTGTATCACCCAGCGATCGATGTCGAGCATCATGTTGTAACGCTCGGCCGTCGGCAGAAAGGCATTGGGAGCTACCAGTTCGCCGCTGGGTCCACGCATGCGCAAGAGCACTTCGTAGTAGATGCGGCGCGGCCTTGGTCCCTGGAAATGTCGCATCCAGAGCTCGCCCTCGGCATCCGGCAGGTCTTTCAGATCGACACTGGGTAGCGGCAGGATCGGCTGAAAGCACAGCACGAACAGATCGTCGCGGATCGCTTCTTCCAGTCGTGCCGACCAGTTCAGTTCCACGTCCATCGAAGCACGCTGATCGGTGTCGTAGGAATAGACATGGACCTGATTGCGGCCATGGTTCTTGGCGATATGGCAGGCAATGTCGGCATTGGCCATGGCCTCGGACGGCGACATCACATGCCGATCGAGCACGGCCACGCCAATACTGGCGGACAGCCGGTAGTGCTTGTCGCCATAGGAAAAGAGTTGTCCGGACAGGGCCTTGCGGAACTCATCGGCCACCAGCTCTGGATCCTGATGGGAATTGCGCAGAATCAGCGCGTATTCGTCGCCGCCCATGCGGGCGAGGGTGTCGTTCACCCGCAAGCGATTGCGCAATCGATGACTGGCCTCGACGAGCAGCTGATCGCCGGCCGCATGGCCGAGGGTGTCATTGATGTACTTGAAGCGATCGACGTCGACAAACAGCAGCAGACTGGTCTGATCGGAACGCCGCAGCCTGGCCACTTCCTGCTGCAGTTGTTGTTCGAAATGAGCGCGGTTGTGCAGCTTGGTGAGGGCGTCGTGGCTGGCCTGCCAACGCAGTTCCTCTTCCAGCAGGCGCCGCTGCGAGACGTCACGGAAGGCCACCACGGCGCCTTCGCGCTTGCCGTCGATATCGAGTGGATACACCGTGCATTCGACCGGTACCGAACGCCCGCTTTCATGCCAGAACACGGTCTGCCAGCCGCTCACCTGGTTGCCGTTCTCGTAGCACTGGCTCAGGAAGCAGGCCTGGCGCGGTATCCGGGTCTTGTCTTCGAAGGCGTAGTGGAAGCGATCGGCAGCCATCTCGCCGACAAAATCCACGTCGTGCGAGTAACCGAGGATATCCAGCGCTGCCGGATTGATGAACTGGATGACGCCCCGGGAATTGACGCCGTAAACACCTTCACCGACCGAGGTAAGGATGCCCTGCAGTCGCCGCCGCTCGTTGTCGATGGCCTTGCGGTCCAGCACCGTGCGAGACAGCGAGCGCATGCGCGCCAGAAACAGCTCGCGAGCCTCGGACTTGAACATGCACTCCACAGCGCCGGCACCCAGTGATTCGGTGATGACGCGGTCGGAGTAGGTGCCGGTGATGATCGCGGCGAGGATGCTCGCGGTCTCAGGCGCATCGCGCAGCTTCTTGACCAGCATGGCACCGTTGTCACCGGGCATGAAGTAGTCAACGATGGCGATGTCGTAGTCCTTGGCCTGAGCCTTGACCAGACCATCCTCGGCGCAGACCGCGGTATCCACCTGATAACCCTCGGCCGCCAGCAAGCGCTTGAAGGCGATGCGCACCGTCGGCGAATCGTCGACAAACAGCACCCGCAGCTGGCTGCTGTCGGAGCGGTCATCGGTCGCCGGCGCGCGTTGAATCGGATGGATCAGCTTGTTCAGCGCGTCCGGCGCATCAGAATAGTCAGACCACAGCAGCAAGGCCGTACTGGGACGCTTCATCAGCCAGTTGACGGCACCGGCGTCGGTGGAATCGGCCATGACCAGCACCGGCAGCGCAATCCAGTCGCGCGCGCGCAGCAAGGCAAAGACATCGTCCGCACGATGATCGGAGTATTCGGGCCAGCTCACCACCAGCGCAGCATAAGCTTCGCGCTCGATACTGCTGAGCGTGGACAAACCTTCGGCGTAGGTAGCGATGATCGCCACCTCGTAACCTTTCTGCGCGAGCATCGTCGACAGCGCCCGACGGCGCGTTGCCGATGCCTCGATCAACAGGACACGGTCCATCCCCCTGGTCCTCGATCTCTACCGATTGCGCTAAGCGTAGCCGCAAATGGGCTCGGGGAGAATCGTTGTCGTACCGCAGGCGCTGTTGGTGCCGAGTCTCAAGCCGTCGCTTGGATCATACAAGTGCGCCTAATGTGTATTATGTCAATTCAAGGATACACCACAGCGGACAAGCAGGCCGGCCTGTTCGAGCCCGCATCACCCACTCTGTTCATCGGATCGAACAATCTGCGCGATCCAAAGCCATACTGGAACCATGAACTTTCTGATCAGCACCTACCAAATCCTGCGCGATGCCGTCGGTTATTGGACTGCTGCACAGGCTTTCGTCTACGCCGCAGCGCTGGCCTTCTTCACGGTGTTCTCGATCGCACCGGTGGTGATCGTTGCCGTGGCCGTGGTCGGCGTGGTGCTGGGGCCCGAAGCCGCTTCGGGTCAGATCATGGCCGAGCTGCAGGACGCCATCGGTGTCCGGGCCGCGGAATTCGTTCAAGCGGCGGTGCTCAGCGCCAGAGTCGACACCAAAGGCACCTGGGCCACCGTGCTTGGGTTCTCCCTGATCCTGGTCGGCGCGACCACCGTGTTCACCCAGATGCAGAATGCCCTCAATGCCATCTGGGATGTCGCCCCCAAACCCGATCGAAGCGGCATTCTGCGACTGTTGCTCAGTCGCTTGCTGTCGCTGACTATCCTGCTGGCCATCGGCTTCGTGTTGCTGGTGTCGTTGTTGCTGAGTGTGGTGGTGCGCGCTGTCATCGTATTTGCCCAGGACTGGCTGCCGCTGAACGAACTGGTCCTCTTATGGGCTGATTTCGGCGTGTCACTGCTCATCGTCACGCTGCTCTTCGCGGCTATCTTCAGAGTGCTTCCGGAAGTTGTGCTGAGCTTTCGCGACGTACTGCTCGGTGCATTCATCACTGCCCTGCTCTTCACCCTGGGCCGCGCGCTGATCTCTGCCTATCTGGCGCGCTCTGCGGCAGCATCAGCTTACGGTGCGGCCGGGTCCTTGGTGATGTTGCTGATATGGGTCAACTACTCGTCGTGGATTCTGCTGTTCGGCGCTGCCTTCGTGCGCGCGCACCTGAAACATCGGGGCAAGCCTGTCGTTCCTCGGGCGACCGCGGTTCGGGTCCACCGCGTGCAGATTGAGGACTGAACGGCGAGGTGCAAACCTCGCCGGCCATTCAGATTCAAGGAGTTCGCAATCAAAGGACTCGTCCCAAGGGCGCCAGCTTTTCCTATCGACGCGGGATGCGCTCGCCGGGTGCATCAGCGCGGCATCCGGTGCCCTGCTCCCAGGGAGGCTCTACACAAGAAGCTCACATCTGCGATTGCCTTTCGTCGCTCAGGCGACTGGCGCAATTGATACACTGGCCTCGACGTCAGCCTGCGCCAGCGAGTCCATCGATGCATGAAATTCCCGAGCAGCTTCTTGTGAGCCGCACCCCGAGTTGCTTGCTGACAGCATTGACGCTGTGCGGCGCGATTCTGACGGGTGTGCCCACTGGTGCCAGCGCGCAGTGGTTGCGTTCACCCGGCACGAACAGCTCACTCAAGGCAGCCAGCGGTTTTGGTCCCCTGGTGTTCTGCGATGGATTGGAGACCAATGTGATCGGCTGCGCTGCCGGCACGCCGCCCGAACCGCCACCTCTGGTTCTGCTGGAACAGCTGTCGCCGCTGAGTGATCCCGCCAACGGCTCCACGTCGATTCAGTTCCGGGCTGGCTGGCCGCTGATCTTTCGTGCGTCCGTCAAAGGCGATGAGATGCAGGGTATAGGCAGAATGTATGGCGAACAGCGCTTTGAGGTGCGGAGCTGGGTTTTTGCCGAAGTCGGCCAGGGTGCCGCCATTGTCTTCGACAATCCAGATGGACAATGGTCATTTTCGGTGCCGCCGCCGCCGGTTCCGCGTGATGAGTTCATCCTCGATTTTTATCCCGATCCGGGCGATTTCTCCGGGGCCGTGGACAACATCGACAGCGCGCCGGACAGCCACGATCCCGCAACGCGCTTTGCCCTGAGGCCCGAGTTCGGCGGGCCTTTGCCCAAGGGCAACCCGGGTGGAGGCGCGCAGCAGACGCCAGTCGCGGACGGCGTCCAGTTTGGCGCAGATGACGATTTTCCGGGTCTGGTCGTCCTGTCCAATGTCGGCGTCGGTATCGTCATGACAGATCTGGCCAACGGCTGGACCCCGGTATTTCCCAGGCAAGCGCGGAATCTGGCCGGATTGACCAACGCGGTGGGCTACGAGTTGTCGGACACCTTGGGCAGAACCAGTATCACCTCGACCCTGATCGTGCCCCGTTTCCTGTTCTCGCACATCCGTATCCAGGATCCCTGTGTGGGTACCGTGACACTGAACAGCCTTGGCGAGCCGATCGACTGTAGCGGCGCGCAAGTCCAGCGAGTGGACGGTGGTCCACCAACGCCGTACGACAGCAGCACGCCGAATGATGAGTCGATCGTCGAACTACGTGCCTTCGTGGTGGCGCCGGTCTGGAACTCGGTCTCCAACCGGCTTGACTATCTGGACACCGTGGTGGACATGAACGGCGATGGCGTCGTCAGTGCCGTCGATGCCAGTCTGATGGGTCGCGAGGTGCTGTCGAACGAGATCGTGTTCAATTTCCGCCAGATTGGGTCCGATGTCTCGGTAGGACGGCTGACTCCCTATGCCCCGAGAAATTACTGTTACGCCATCGCCAGCGCCATCTATGGTGACGGTCGGCCCGCGGGCTCGGATTTCGACTATGACATCGACGGCAACGGCTACGACGCTATTGATGGACGAGGGATTTGTCCGGGCGGCGGCAGCGGCGTGACTCAACCGCCCCGATGAAGACGGCATGGCATTCGCAACCGCATTGAAGTGCTTGCCGGTGCAGCTTTTTCGAAGCGCCAGCCGATGACTGCAGCTCGCCCGCGCGGAAGCGGAAGTGTAGACGCGACCACCGATCTGGGTCTGGGTGCTGCTTCTGCCGAAGATCCCACGGTCCGTGGACGGGCGTCGGGCGATGATGGCGATGCCTCGGCGGAGCAGGAAACCGAACCCTGTCCGATGGTCACCGCCGTCAACCTGGACGCGCTGTCGACCGACGCAGGCAAGCCCACCAAGAAACTGGACGAGCTCCCGCCGCGGGAGGCTGACGATGAGCCGGCCTTCAAGCATCCCGAACAGATCGGCCCCTTCAGAATTCTGCGGCTGCTCGGCGAAGGCGGCATGGGTGCGGTCTATCTGGCCGAGCAGAGCGAGCCCGTCAAGCGTCAGGTCGCCCTGAAACTGGTGCATGCCAGTCTGCGCAGCCCGATGGCGCTGGCGAGATTCACCGCCGAACGCCAGGCCATGGCGCGGCTTTCGCACCCGAATGTGGCACAACTCTACGAGGCCGGTACCACCCGCGATGGCTTTCCCTACTTCGCGATGGAATACATGCCCGGCAAGGCTTTTGTCGATTACTGCAATCTGAAGCGTCTGGACATCCGCGAACGGGTGGCGATGTTCGTGCAGATCTGCCAGGGCGTGCACCACGCCCATCAAAAGGGATTGATCCACCGCGACCTCAAGCCCAGCAATCTGCTGGTGGCCGAAATCGACGGCCAGGCCGTGCCCAAGGTCATCGATTTCGGCATCGCCAAGGCGGTGGATCAGCCGCTGGGCGACGAGGCCGAACTCACCGGTGCTGGCGCCATCGGCACACCCTCCTACATGAGCCCCGAGGCCTTCGCGGCCAACTCGGATCTGGATACGCGCACCGACGTCTATTCGCTGGGCATCGTGCTTTATGAATTGCTGGTGGGTGTGCGCCCCCATGATGTCTCCGGCGCTGCCCTGGTCAAGCTCAATGCCAGCGGCCGCCGGCCTGAGTCCAAGCGATTGACCGTGCGCATTTCGGGGCTGGAGGAAACCCGGGTTCGGGCCATCGCCGAAGAACGGCGCATGAGCAAGAGTGAGCTGGCCGAGCACCTGCGCGCTGATCTGGACTGGATCGTGACCAAGGCCATCGCCGAGGATCGCGATCAGCGCTATGCCTCGGTGGCGGAACTGGCGGCCGATCTGAACCGCTTTCTGGCCAACCAGCCGGTGGAGGCCAGGCCCCCGACTTTCCGCTATCGCGCCGGCAAGTTCGTGCGCCGGCATCGGCTCGCGGTGGCTGCGGCGGCCATGGTGCTCGTGGCCTTGATTCTGGGCATCGTCGGCACCTCGGTCGGCATGATCAAGGCCGCCCGAGAAGCCGAGGCGGCGCGGCAGGTGTCGTCCTTTCTGACTCGGGTCTTTGAAGTTTCGGATCCCGGCGAGGCCCGGGGAAACACCGTCACTGCCCGTGAATTGCTGGATCAGGCCGCCCACCGCATCCAGGTCGAACTGCAGGATCAACCCATCGTCCGGGCGCGTCTGATGCGGACCATGGGCGGCGTCTATCAGAATCTCGGGCTCTATGCCGAAGCCGTGCCGCTGGAAGAGGCGGCACTGGCAGCGCGCCGCGCCGCACTCGGGGACCAGCACCCGGACGTGGGCCGCAGTCTCAACGCCCTCGGTACGCTGTACAACCGCGCAGGACGCTATCAGGAGGCCGAGCCCCTGCAGCGCCAGGCCGTCGCCATTCTGGAACGCAGCCTGGGACCGGCCAGTCCGGATCTGGCCGAAGCACGGATGCAGCTGGGCCTGACCTGCTTTCTGCTGGGAAAGTCTGACGAAGCGGAATCCCTGTACCGCAGTGCGCTGGCCATTCGCGAATCCGCCCTAGGCCCCGACCACCCGGATGTGGCCGCCAATCTCTCGCATCTGGGCTATCTGTTGAACAACCAGGAGCGCTACCAGGAAGCCGAGCCCTTTCTGTCGCGGGCGCTGAAGATCCGCGAATCGGCACTGGGTCCGGACCACTTCCTGGTGGCACTCAGCCTGGATCTGCTGGGCGATCTCTACGGCCGCGAGGGGCGCAATGCCGAGGCGCAGGCGCTGTATCTGCGCAGCCTGGCGATCAAGCGCAAGGTCTACGCGCCCGATCATCCATTGATCGCCGAGAGTCACTTCGCACTCGGCAATGTCTATGCGGCGCAGGGCAAGGCCGAGCAAGCCGCGCAGGAGCTACGCACCGGTCTCGCCATGGTCGAGACCTCACTGGGGCCTACCCACATCAGTCTCAGCCGCGGCTTGCAGAGTCTGGGCATGCTGCTTGCCAATCAGGGCCAGTGGCAGGAAGCCGAGGGTGTGTTCCGTCGGCTGGTGGCAGTTTACGAAGCTGCAGTCGGCCCCAGCCACCAGTGGGTGGGCGAGGCCCTGAACAACCTCGGCTGGGTCTTGAGTGACGGGCTGCAGCGTTACCCAGAGGCCGAGCTCGTGCTGCGCCGGGCCGTCGCCATCTTCCCCATGGATGGCAAACCCGGATTTGCCGGCGCCCTCGCCCGCTGGAGTCTGGCCAACTGCCTGCGCGACCAGAATCGCGCCGTGGATGCGTTGCCCTACTACGCCGAAGCTTTGGAGATCCTGGAAACCGCTGGCGGCTCCAAACGTCAGGACAATCCGCAATTGCCGGATTTGATTGCCGATTACGCGAAATCCCTGCGAGCCGCCGATCGCCCGGCCGACGCTGCAACGCTCGAATCGCGCGGCCTTTGAGTGCGGGCAGCTTTGCTACCATTGCCAGGCGAACCTGCCTTGTGGATTCTTCAGCCATGACTTCCGACCAGACCACATTCACCATTCCTGACGGCGGTCAGCTCGTGGACAACACGCTGTGGACCGCTTGTCTGGTGGTGGTGCGAGGGGCCGGCACCGGCAACAAGTTTCTGTTGCACAAGGACGAGATGATCATCGGCCGGGCCGACGATGTGGACGTGCGTCTGGCCAGAGCAGGCGTGTCCAGACGCCATGCCCTGGTCCGGCGTCTGAATGACGAGCAATTCGTGCTGGCTGACCTCGACAGCACCAACGGCACCTTCGTCAATTCACAGCAGATCGAGGAGGTCACGCTCAAGGATCAGGATCTGATCGGCATCGGCGACAGCCGCTTGAAGTTCATAGCCGCCGACAGTCCAGAACAGCCCTATTACGAAGAGCTTTACTGTCAGGCGCAACTGGACAAGGCACTGCAGATCTACAACAAGCACTATTTTCTGAGCCGCATGGATGAGGAACTGCGGCGGCATCAGCGCGGCAATGCGCCGCTGTCGCTGATCCTGCTGGATGTGGATCATTTCAAGCGGCTCAACGATACCCACGGTCATCTGGCCGGCGACGCCGCCCTGGTGCATCTGGCTGTCGTCATCAAGGAGCACATCCGCGAAGGTGACGTGCTCTGCCGCTACGGCGGCGAGGAGTTCGGCATCATCATGCCGCAGACAGACCAGCAGCAGGCGCAATCGATGGCGGAGAGAATTCGTGAAGCAGTGGCCGCGGCACCAGTGGCCTACGCCAACACCGTGATTCCCATGACCATCAGTCTGGGCATCAGCGGCGACAGCAATCTGGTCGAGTCATATACCCGCGAGGTACTGATCACGCAGGCCGATAACGCGCTGTATGAGGCCAAGCATCAGGGCAGGAATCGGGTGGTGCTGTTCACCCCGGCGATGCTCTCCAGGCAAGCCTGAGTCGCGTTCAATTGCCTCTCGGTCAGGCCGGCATTCCGGCCTGTTCGGTGCTTCGATAGGCACCTGGGGTCGCACCCGTCCATTGCTTGAAGGCGCGGGTGAAGGAGTTGCCATCGCGGTAACCGAGCAGGTAGGCAATCTCGCCGAGACTCATCGATGAGCGCGCCAGATAGTGGTGAGCCAACTCTCTGCGGGTGTGATTGAGCACATCCTGGTAGTTCACCGATTCCCGTTGCAGAAGCCGCTGCAGGCTGCGCGGGCTGATCGCCAACCGCCTTGCCGCCTCTTCGATGGAGCTCAGGCCAGCTGGAAGCATGGCCAGCAATACCGCATGAATGCGTTCGCTGATGCTGGCAGTGGCATCGACATCCGATAGCCGCCGACGCAGGTTGGTTTCGAAGAACCGCCACATGGTGGTGTCCTCGGTCAGGAAAGGCCGCCTTGCATCGTCAGCGGCGAAGCTGACGCAGGCGGTGGCACCCAGGACCGGGGTAGTTCCGAAGAAATGCTCGTAGGGCTGGATGTCAGGCGGCAATTCGGTGAGCTGAACGCTCATCGGGTGGATGCGCTGGCGCGTCGCCAAGCGGGCCAGCTGCGTCAGGAACACCAGTTCCGTGGCCTCCAGACTACGAGGCAAGCGTCCGTCGTGGCCGTAGCAGCCGATCTCGGCGCGGGTATGGCTGCGGTGCAACTCCACGCTCAGCGTCAGCGGCCCGATCAGGCGTTTGAACGCCGACAGCCGTTGCAAGGCCTGATTGAGGTTGGCACTGCAGAGACAGGCGAAGATCGGCGGCGAGAAAGTCTCAACCGACAGCGTGCGAGCGATCAGCAGTGGCAGCTCCTGATCGGCGGCGGCCTGTTCCAACCCTCGCCAGAGGTCGAAATACTGGGCGGCACTCAGACTGGCTTCCGCACGCGCGAACAGATCCGCCGGCAACCCGGCCAGCGTGAGTACTGTTGCCGGGCTCAGTCCCATGTCACGAATGAGCAACGCCCAGCCGCGGGCAACGGTGAATCGCAGGGCCTGTTTCACGGCCAAGTCCTCAGCGCAGCATTGACACCATGATGCGATCAAAGATGCGATCACCGCACCATTTGCGGATGAACATCATCGGCCGGGCGTACTTGCCGGCGACATAGCGGGTGGACGGTCGGCGGGCACGCACGGCCTTGCGCAGCAGGTCGACGATGACCTCGGGTGGCGAGGAATCGCCGCGTTCGTAGGCACTGCGCGTCACCCTGGCCATGGCTTGCGCCATCGGCCCATAGGCGCTGTTGCCGGAGCGCTCCAGCATGGGCCCGACCATGACATCGCCGAACTCGGTGCGGATGGCGCCCGGTTCGATGATGACCACATCGATATCGAAGGGCGCGAGTTCCAGCCGCAGACAATCAGACCAGCCTTCGAGCGCGTGCTTGGTGGCGTGATACCAGCTGCCCAGTGGCGTGTAGACCTTGCCGCCCATCGACGAGATGTTGATGATCCGGCCGGATCGACGGGCGCGCATGCCCGGCAGCAGCAACTGGGTCAGACGGGCCACGCCGAAGAGATTGACCTCGAACTGATAGCGGGCATCGGCGATGGCGGTGTCTTCCATGGCCCCATACAGGCCGAAGCCAGCGTTGTTGACCAGGAAATCGACCGCGCCGTGCGCAGACTTGATCTGATCGGCGACAGCGATGACCTCGTCGTCGCGGGTGATGTCCATCTTCACCGTGATTGCACCCTCGGCCGCCAGATCAGTCATCTGCTCGATGCGTCTGGCGGCGGCGTAGACGACCATGCCATCTGCCAGCAGCGCGCGGGCGAAGGCCTTGCCCATGCCCGATGAAGCGCCGGTGACCAGGGCGACTGCTTGCCTTTGAGTGTTTGCCATCCGAGGTATTCCTGCCGTGCCGTGATGATGGAGGCAAGCGTAGTCGGATGCCGCGGAAGGGTCATCAGCAGATCACGCCAAGGTACATGCAGACGGCGCCAGCCCGCACCAGCGGCCTGTGGGCGATGACCTCGACGGTTGATGTGCCCGGCAGCAGGCCGCGGTATGCCCAGTCACCGAGCTTTTCTTCCAGCTCGGCCAAACCTGAAGGCCATGTCGTCAGCGACTTCGAATATAGTGCGATTCGCCGGTCTGGCCGAGTCGATTGCGGTACCAGCCACGCAGGGTCTGGCCATCCTCCGAGAGTGTCATCACCCATTTGCCGTCGCCAGCGTTGCCCCAGGCGGGATAGGGTTTGGTGTAGACCAGATCCGTGTCCATTTCCCGTCCACGGATGGTACCCCTGGCTTCCCAAAGCACCTCGGTGCGGTTGTAGACCATACGACCCTCGACGTACACGCGATTGCCATCCTGATGGATGACGCAGGTGACCTCGGTCAGCGCCGGGTCCTCGGTGCCGACCACCCAGCGGCCGGAGAAATCAGCTGGCGCAACAGCGTCAGACCCGGGACTGGACGTATCCGGCTTTGGCTCGGTGGGGGCAGAGCCCTGTGGCGTCACCGGGGTTGTCCGCCAGTCATAGACCAATGCCCGTGTCACCTTGGCACCGTTGCTGAACTCCATGATCTGGTAGAGGCGGTTCTGCGTGATCAGGGAGCCGTCACTGCGCATGCCGGGTCGCGGCACGGTCAACTTGCCGCTGCAGCTTCCGGCCTTGCCGGCGATGACGATCTCGCCCCGCGTGAAGCCCGCCGCATTCCAGGCCAGGGTGCAGCTTGCGGTCGGCCCGATCGAGGCCGTGCTGGTGTTATCGACAACGCCCTTGCCTTCCAGTAGCTGTCCGGGTAGCAGGCGATCCAGCCGCGCGTCGAAGTGCCAGGCCACGTGGCCGCTGGTCACAACCGTCTGTTGCGACACTGGCGAGGTACAACTCATCGAGTAGCGGGCACCCTGATCGCGCGTCTCCCCGCTCCAGCGACAATGTGGCCTGGCGTTGTCCGGCGGCTCGCTGATCTGCTCTTCGCGGCCTCCCAGCACCCACTGGCCCACCTCCTGAGCGCTGGCGGCCGAGATTGTCACCAATGCCATTGCCATCGCCAGCGCGCATCCCGCCACTGATCTTGCAGAACTGTCCATGGAACACCCCCTGCATATGCCACTGAATGGCAATATGAGACAGACCTGGATCAGTCAGATTGACAGCGGTCAAGGCTGCCAGGCGCTCTGCACTACTCGAATCCGTTGCTGAAGATCAGAGGGCCGCTCGGCGGTGGCGCGCTGATGGCCTGGCTGGCCTGGTTGTCGGATGGGTTGGGATCCATGGCGGTACTGTCAGGCATGACCTGCACCTGCACCGTGCCCGGCGATCCGGCGCCACTCCAGCCAGCCTGCGCGATGAGCTCGACGGTAGAGGTGCCGGGCAGCAGGGCGCCGCCGCTGAGCTGCACGACATTACCGGCAGCGACAACAATGTTGGCGGGGCAATTGCACCCGATCATCGGCAGATCCAGGCCATCGGGCAGGTCAATACTGGCTGAAAACCCGGAGGCGAGGCTGGGGCCCGTATTGGCGATCGTCACCCGGACTTCGAGCTGGGCGCCATTCCAGCTGTGACTGATCGAGCTGATCTGCAGATCGGTCCGGCGCTCGATCGGGCTTTGCAACTGCACCTGATCGTTGTCCGGATGGTTGTCGCGGCTGCCACCGATGGCCAAGGGGGTGCTGACGCGCGCGCCGATACTGAACATGCCGCTGCCCAGCGGCGTGAGTGTGCCGGTCGCAAAGACCGTGGCGGTGCCACCGACCGGCAAGCTCAAGCCGATGTCGATTTCATTGCCGATGCAGGCGCCGAAACAGCCGATCGCGGGGGTGCAACTACCGCCGGCGGAGGTGCTGCAGCCCCAGGCAGGATTCTCCATGGCATCTCGCAGTCCGCTCGGCAAGCTGGCTCTGAAGCGGCCATTGCTGGTCGGTGATGGTCCGAGATTGGTGACAGTCCAGCTCAAGTTGACCGGAGCGCCGGCAACGATGGCGGCTGCTGGTGTCACTTCCACGCTGAGATCCGACAGCGCCGGAGCGCTGCTGAGACACTCGATATCCAGTGACCAATCACGCAGCTGGCCGGTATCGCCGCTCGCCAGGTCCTCTACCTTCAGGCGCCACAATCCGCTGGTGGCAGCACCGTCGTTGCCCGTCGTGCGGCGGCCGTAGAGCTCGGACAGTGGCGTATTGGGGCTGAGTGTCCCCGACAAGCCAGGCTGGCTCTGCGGCTGACCACAGCCGATCTGCGCCTCGACCGGCGCATCATCGGCAAAGGTGGCGAGCAGATCGTCCAGCGCGCAACTGCCGGCGCTGG
Source organism: Rhodanobacteraceae bacterium (assembly GCA_024234055.1). Classification (NCBI taxonomy): domain Bacteria; kingdom Pseudomonadati; phylum Pseudomonadota; class Gammaproteobacteria; order Lysobacterales; family Rhodanobacteraceae; species Rhodanobacteraceae bacterium. Next base: position 92,479 of record JACKOW010000007.1, on the reverse strand, counting down.
CGGCGACGTTGGCCTGCGGGCGGTTGAGCAGGCTCACGATCCCTTCGCTGCCGCCGATGAACACCTGCCCGTTGGGATCGGTCAAGGTCAGACGCAGATCGCCCAGATAACTGTGCTCCAGATCGACTCCGACGCGCACCCCGCCTACATGGCTGCAATTGCCCGGATTGACGAAATTGATGCTGCTCTCGACGCTGCCCTGATCAGGAATGGCGGCACTGCAGTTGCTGTTCAGGGCACTTCCGCTGCAGCGTGCACCGGGCAGGCTGGGCTGACTGGCGGTGATGACAAAGTCTGCCTGCACTCGATCTCCCAGACTCGCCCAGCTGTTCTTGCCACGAATACCGCCGACGAACAGGCTGGCCGTTCGACTCTGGCCCGACTGTGCTGGCGCCGTGGTGCGCAGGCGCAGCACATCGCCGTTCTTCACCCACAGGGGTGCATCGCGATAAGGTCCGTAGTTCAGACTGAGCAAGGCACCCAGCGCGTAGGCGGGCACCTGCACATCAGTCCCCAGGCCGTCGACGATCACCACATCCGAGGTCACCGTGGTGTAAGGCCGGTCGCTGGCTGCCGGAAAACTCATTGCGGCTGGCGCGACGTCCCAGGGTGCGGCGACGAAGGCGTTGCCCTGCAAGCGGGTCAGCATCGGCTTCTGCCAGTCTTGCTGAATGCTGCTGAGGATCAGAATCCGCCCATCGCGCTGCAGCGCCACATCCCTGAAGGCGATGACGCCTTCGTTGCAGTTGCTGAAGTTGAACAGCGGTTGCACCGGGTACCAGGCGTACTGCCCCTCCTGCGGTGCAAAGCTGGTGTCTCCCGGCAACTGAAAGCCACTGACGCCGTACAGGCGCCGGGTCAGATGCTGGAAGTGCTGGGTACGCCGGCAATTGTCGGGCGCCTTGCGCAGCACATTGCCGATCAGCGTCCGACCATCAGGCCCCTCGGTGACGGCGCCGAAGCTCAAGCGATCGGCTGGACTGCTGGCCGGCGTGAAAAAGCCATTCACATCGGGCTGGGCAGCACCGTCGCGAGGCCACAGTTCGTTGGAAACGCGCGGTTCGTTGTAGCGTGGCAGGGTCAGGCGAATTCGGCCGTCGGGATGCACGCCCAGGGCGTCGCCGCCATTGAAGGCGGTCGAATCGACATCCTCCACCAGAATCGGCTGGAAACTGTCATCCAGACTGCCATCCATGTTCAGCCGGATGAGTTGCAGTTGGCCGCCGAGGAAGGGCAAAGTGGCCACCAGGATGCCCCGCCCTGGCTGCTCCGCAGCCGCCAGCGTCAATCGACCCTGATTCAGGTATTGCACGCCGGTGCCGGCAAAGCCCGGATCGGGAGCGCCGGAGGCCAGGAATACGCGCACGGCAGCTCGGTATTGATTGGGCCCCAGGCGCTCGCTCGCGGCCACCAGCACACGCCCCCCGGCAAGCACCTCGACGGAGTCGCACACAAAGGGTTCCAGACGCAGGTAACCGGCGGTCTGTGCAACAGGGTCGACGAACTGCGTATCGAGCGCACCGTTGTCGAGGAATCGCAACAGATAGGATGCCGATTCGGAACTGGCGCAGAGATAGGCGGATCCATCCGGCAACACGGCCAGATCGCGCACATACAGGTCATCACCCCATTCGGACTGATAAAGCCCGGAGGTTGCGAACGTGGGGTCAATGCTGCCGTCGGCAAGCAGGCGTCCGGCATAGAGACTGCGGATGTTGCCCGGAAGAGTCTCCTCGCGACCTGCGATCAGGATGCGCTGCTGATGGTCCAGACCCATGCGCTGAAATACCCGGTCCCGCACGGGAGTGGCCAGGGTGGGAAATGGGTTCTCCAACTCACCGTTGCCTGAGAAGCCGGGATCGAAGGCGGTGGGTTGCGCTGGCGCGGGCAGTGCTGCAAGCAGGTGCAGCCCAAAGCAAATCCACAACAGGGGGCGATGCCGCGAAGGCAAGGGATGGAAGACAGGCATGGTCTGGACACAGTTTGGAGACAGGGCTGTGCTCAGCAACCACTGTGCCAGCGGCCTGGTCGAGGCCAGCCCACTCCCGGCAAGTTTCCACAAGTCATTGTCACAGCAGGTTTTTTTTGTGCGAGTTCTGCCATCCTGTGCGAAATCGCCGCTCTGGCACCCGGCACGTTCGCGTTCCCTGTGGCGAACCAGGTGGCCGGCACTGCGCGGTCTTTCGTTCGCGATCGCGAACAGTCGTGGTGACTGCTTGCCGGCTCGCCGGAACTGTACGAATATACAGTTATGAGCAAAGACGATCTGACACCACGCCAGCGCCAGATACTGGACTTCATCGACGCCCGATTGCGTCAGTCGGGGGCGCCACCAACGCGGGCCGAGATTGCTGCGGCCTTTGGCTTCCGCTCGGCCAATGCGGCCGAGGAACATCTGCGGGCTCTGGTGCGCAAGGGGGCGATCGCGATGGCGCCGGGGCGTTCGCGTGGCATCCGGGTGCTGAAATCAACCGTGGATGCCGACGCAGTTGGCGGCCAGCGCAGCCGATCCCTGCCCCTGATCGGTCAGGTGGCGGCGGGCAGTCCGATTCTGGCGGTGGAGAACGTGGAATCAGAAGTGCGGCTGGATGCCAGCGTGTTCCATCCAGTGGCCGATTATCTGCTGCGCGTACGCGGCGACAGCATGATCGATGTCGGCATCATGGATGGTGATCTGCTGGCGGTGCATCGCAGCGCCAGCGCTGAATCGGGTCAGATTGTAGTGGCGCGACTGGGTGAGGAGGTCACGGTCAAGCGGCTGGAGCGCCATGGCGAAAGCCTGCGCCTGTGCGCGGAGAACCCGGCCTATCAGCCCATCGAGGTGGATCCGGCGCGGGATGATTTTGCGCTGGAAGGTCTGGCAGTCGGGGTGCTGCGGCGCTGGTGAGCGGCGGGCTGCAGTCGCAGCCGCTGAGACCGGATTGTCGAGTCTGTAGCAGACACCCACCCACGAGGAATTCCGATGTCTGCATTGCATGCCCTGCCCACACTGCTTCCCTCGCTGGAATCGGGTCTGGCGCCAACTGCGCTGTCCACGCAGGAGTTGCTGCAACGCGAGGACATCTGGCGCGCCCGCAGTGGCTCGCAGCAGAAACTGGCCACGCAAGCCACCGGCTGCGCCGAACTGGATGCGCAACTGCCGGGCCAGGGTTGGCCGATTGGCCGTCTGAGCGAAATCCTGCTGCCGCAACTGGGTCTGGGCGAGATCGAATTGCTGTTGCCGCTGCTGGCCCGGCGCAGCCAACTGGGGCAAACCCTGGTGTATGTGCGACCGCCCTGCCCGCCCAATATTCCGGCGCTGGCCCGCGCCGGTGTGGCCCTGGATCGGGTGCTGCTGATCGCGCCGGCCAATGAGCGCGAGGCCTTGTGGGCCAGCGAACAGATACTCGGCTGCGGCAGCGCCTGCAGCGTGCTGCTCTGGGCCGAGCAGGCCGATGAGCGCGCGCTGCGGCGTCTGGCGCTGGCTGCCGAGGGCAGTCGTTCGCTGGCGCTGGTGTTCAGGCCCATCGCCCAGCAGGCACAGGTTTCACCGGCGGCCCTGCGCATCCGCATCGATCGCCCATTGGCACGCGCGCCCCTGAGCGTGCTCAAGGCCCGTGGCCTGCCCTGCTCCAGCGCCCAGCCACTCAGGGTGCGGGTGTCGTGAACGGGGCACGGGGGGAAGACGGGGCACGGGGCACGGGAAAAGCAGAGAGGTGTACGCCCCCGCGCTGTTGTGGGTCCGGACTTGTCCGGACGCTTCTGCCAGGGCACCCGAGAAGCAGTACTTCTGCCCGGATACCAGGAGAGCAACCGCGTTCGGACAAGTCCGAACCCACCAACGCAAGACAAAGACCCCAACCTGCGAGCTTTTCCCCTGCCCCGTGCCCCCTGCCCCGCTCCCCGCAGCCATGACTGACCACGCCTGGCTGTGCATCGCGCTGCCGCGGCTGGCACTGGATCTGATTGATCGGGCCTGCGTGGGCGGCGAACCCTGTGGGAGCGGACTTCGTCCGCGATCTGAGGTCTTCCCGGAGGCAGAAGCATCGCGAACAAAGGCCGCTCCCACAGGAATGCCGCGGGTGGTCATCGATGGCCCGGAACAGCGCGCCGAGATTCATCTGGCCGATGCGGTTGCGGCGGCTCATGGCGTGCGCCCGGGGCAACGTCTGGCGGCGGCGCAGGCGCTGGCGCCGGCCCTGACGATTCATCGACGTGACCGACTGGCCGAGCGTCAGGCGCTGGAGCGGCTGGCCTGCTGGGCCTATCGCTATACCAGCCGGGTCAGTCTCGATGGCCACGATGCGCTGCTGCTGGAGCTGGCCGGCAGCAGCAAACTCTTTGGCGGCCAGGCAGCTTTGCAGACAGCCTTGCAGAATGACCTCGACACCCTCGGTTTCCTGGCGCTGTTTGGCTATGGCGCCACGCCGGCGGCCGCGCGCCTGCGCGCCGAGGTGGCGCGACGTGATCCGGCGCGTTCCGGCCAGCTGTATCTGCTGGCGCCGATTGCGCTCAGTGACAGCGCACTGGATTCGCGCACCGTGGCCACGCTGCAGGCCACCGGCATCCGCACCCTGGGCGAGTTGGCCAAACTGCCACGCTCAGGCATCGCCCGGCGCTTTGGCCAGGGTACGCTCGATTATCTGGGGCGCCTGCGCGGCGAGTTGCCCGAAGCCCTGGAACTGTATCGCCCGCCCGACAGCTACCATGCCTGGCTGGAACTGCCGGCACCCTGCGCCAGCACCGAGGCCCTGGCCTTCCCGCTCAAGCGCATGCTCGGCGATCTGGCTGCCGTGCTCAGCGCCCGCGATGGCGGCGTGCAGCACTTCATGCTGCGCTTCGCCCTGGAATCGGCCCGCCGCAGCAGCGAGTTGCGCAGCAGCATCGGTGATCTGTGCCGACTGGAAGTGGGCTTGATCGAGGCCAGCCGTGATCCCGAGCATCTGTACACGCTGACCCGCGCGCGCCTGGAGCGCATGCGTTTTCCGCGCCCGGTGCTGGGCATTCATCTGGAAGTGGCGCGGCTGCCGACCTTTGTGCCCAGGCATCAGGATCTGTTCGGTGAAGTGGGTGACAGCGCCCAGGGTCTGAATACCCTGATCGAACGACTGAGTGCACGGCTGGGTGATGCCGCCCTGCTGCGTCCGCAATGGATAGCCGACCACCGCCCCGAGCGCGCCAGTCGCTGGCGCCCCAGCGCCGAAGGCCCTGCCCTGCTGCGTCCGCCCGAAGGCACGCCGCCCTATGCCGCACGGCCCAATCATCTGTTGCCCGACCCCTTGCCCATCGACATAGCCGGCGTGGTGCTGATCTCCAGTGCCGAGCGCATCGAAAGCGGCTGGTGGGACGATGGCGATGTGCGCCGCGATTACTATCTGGCCGAGATCGTCGATGTGCAGCGCCTGTACGCCGGCTCGCGCCAGGCGCTCAACGCCAGCGTATCCATGGCTGCCGTCGGCGGCGCTTCCGCCCGCGAGCAGTTCCAGCTCAGCGTCGGCGCCCGCGCCTGGGTCTACCAGGACCTGCGCCAACCCGAATGCTGGTATCTGCAGGGCTGGTTTGGGTGATCGTGGCAAACCGCCAGTTTTACCGACGGCGTCGTGGAGACCCTGAACCGGCGTGAGAGTGCCGCGCAGCGGCTCCCATGCATTTCCGCACAGTTTCCGGCAGAGCGCTTCGCGCGCTTTCGGGCTATGGCCTGCTTGATGCACCAGAGCGCCGCCGCAGCGCGGCGCCCTCCATGCTGGCGACCTTTGCAGCCACCATCGCGGCCACGGAAGCTGTTCAGAGGATCCCTGACGGTTGACACCCAGGCACCAAAGCAAAACCAAAGCTTGCGCATGCAAGCTCTGCGCTGAACCATCAACAGACGGGTGAGCGATGAAGTTCTGGCAATGCATGATCGCTTCGATGCTGGTGCTGCCGATCTGCGCCTCGGCGCAGATCGAGATTGCCAGCGAACAGGCGCAGCTTCTGGGTGTGGCCGGCGCGCCGGTGACCACGGCCGGCAAGATCACGATCAGCCAGCTGCAGGCCGAACTGGCCATTGCACCCGAGGCGCAGCGCGCGGTGGCCTTGCCCTACGCCGCGCAGGCTGTCGCCGTGCAGGCAGACCTTGGTGCCCGCGTAGAACGCGGGCAGGTACTGGCGGAATTTGTCAGCGCAGAGTACGCCAGCGCCCGGGCCGAGCTGGAGCAGGCTCTTGTCGAGGCGGATCAGGCACAACGTCAGGCGCGCCGCGATGAGCAACTGCTGGCTGAGGGCATCATCGCCGCCGGCCGTGCCGAACTCAGTCAAGCGCAAGCCAACGCAGCCCAGGCCCGGGTTCGCGGCGCATCTGCGGCGCAGCCCGATCTCAGGCATCTGGGGCCTGGCCGATTTGCGCTGCTGGCCCCGATCAGCGGTGAAATCAGTGCGCGGGCAACGGAGCTCAGCAGCATGGCGCCCGCCTGGTCGGTCGCCTTCGTCATCGCCGATCCCTCCCAGCTGGTCGCCACGCTGCGGGTGCCCGGCACCCGCAGCGCCTCGGTGCGACCGGGAGATACGGTACAGATCGGTGCTGGCCGGGGAGAGGTCGTGGCGGTGGGATCGGTGCTGGATGCGTCCAGCCAAACCGTACTGGTGCGCGCGCGAATCACGGCAGCCGATGAATTGCGCGCCGGCGAGCGTCAATCAGCAAGCCTGGTCACAAGTGCCCCCCCAGGCAGTCTGCGCTTGCCTCCCGGGGCATTGTGGTACGACGGCGATCAGGCCCGTGTCTTTGCGATTCTGGCGCCGACGCGCTACCAGGAGATGGCCGTTGAAGTCATCGAGCAGGATGCAGACGGCGTCATTGTCCGCGCCGATCTGGCCGAAGGTACGCAGGTGGTTGTTCGCGGGATTGCTGCGCTCAAGCTGTTGCGCGAGGCGCCGTGATGCTGGCCCGCCTGATCGAATTTTCGCTGGCGCAGCGGCTGCTGATCGCAGCACTGACCCTGGCGCTGATAGCCGCTGGCTGGCAGGCGTTCTCGGGTCTGCCCATCGACGCCTTTCCAGATATCTCGCCCACCCAGGTCAAGCTGATCCTGAAGGCGCCGGGCATGACCCCGGAAGAAGTCGAGACCCGGGTGGTGGCGCCGATCGAGATGGAACTGCTCGGCATCCCGCGTCAGCGGGTGCTGCGCTCGATGGCCAAGTACGCCATCGCCGATCTGACCATTGATTTCGAGGAAGGTACCGACGTCTATTGGGCGCGACAACAGGTCGCGGAGCGCTTCGCCAATGTCGGCGGACTGCTGCCCGAGGGTGTAGAGGGCGGACTCGCGCCGATTGCGACGCCGCTCAGCGACTTGTTCATGTTCACCATCGAAGGGGGCGATCTGGACTTGGCGGCGCGGCGGCGGCTGCTCGACTGGACGCTGCGGCCGATGCTGCGCACCATTCCGGGAGTTGCCGATGTCAACGTACTGGGCGGACGCGCCGAAGCGGTGGCGGTGGTGCCCAGAGCCGCCGCCATGGCGCAAGCCGGTCTGCACGCCGCCGATTTGCGTGATGCCATCGAGATGAATCATCGCAACGACGGCGCCGGACGCCTGATCGAGGGCGAGGAGACACTGATCCTGCGCACCGAAGGTGCGCTGCGCAGCATGGACGAGCTGGGCGATATCCGGCTCAAGGATGCGCGCGGCCAGTCACTGCGCCTGGGTGATGTGGCTGATGTCCGGATCGACAGTCTGACGCGCTATGGCGCGGTCACGCGGGATGGCGTCGGCGAAGCTGTACAAGGCATCGTCATCGGGCTGCGTGGCGCCAATGCGCGCAGCTTGATCCAGGCCGTCCAGGCGCGCCTGGAGGAGCTCAAGCCCAGCCTGCCCAGCGGTGTGCGCATCGAGACCTTCTACGATCGCAGCGTGCTCGTGGATCGCGCCATCGGCACGGTGTCGCGGGCGCTGATCGAAGCCAGTGTGCTGGTGATCATCATGCTGCTGCTGTTTCTCGGCGACGTCCGCGCTGCCCTGGTGGTGACGCTGATGATGCCACTGGCGGCCCTGGCCACGTTCTTGTTGATGCGTACCTTCGGGCTCAGTGCCAACCTCATGAGCCTGGGCGGTCTGGCGATTGCCATTGGCCTGCTGGTCGACGGTGCCGTGGTGGTGGTCGAGAACGCGCTGTGTCGCTTGCAGCCAGAGCAGGCGTCAACGCGGATTCCGCATCTGCACCAGATCTTTCGGGCGACGGAGGAAGTTGCGCTGCCGGTGGCCTCCGGCGTGCTGATCATCGCTCTGGTGTTCCTGCCACTGCTGACGCTGCAGGGGCTGGAGGGCAAGCTGTTCACGCCGGTGGCGCTGACCATTGTGTTTGCGCTGGCTGCCTCGCTGTTGTTGTCACTGACCGTGGTGCCGGTGCTGTCTTCTTTCCTGCTCAAGGCCCATCAGGGGCCGGAGCCGTGGTTGATGCGCCGATTGCATGCGCTCTACCTGCCGGTGCTGGACGCCAGTCTTGCGCAGCCGCGCCGCGCCCTGGCAGTGGCCGTGCTCGGTTTTGGGCTGGCTGTGGGCGCCTATCTGGCCACGGGCAAGACCTTCCTGCCCACGCTGGACGAAGGTGATGTGCTGGTGCAGTTGGAAAAGCTGCCTTCGATCACGCTGGAAGCCTCGCAGGAGCTGGATCTGTCGGTGCAAAGAGCCCTCCTCGAACGCATTCCCGACATCGAACATGTGGTGGCGCGGGTGGGTTCCGATGAGTTGGGCTTTGATCCGATGAGTCTCAATCAGACCGACATGTTCCTCAAGCTCAAGCCGCGCGAGCAATGGCAAGCCCCAGACAAATCGGCGTTGATCGAGAGCATCCGGCAGGTGCTGGATCAATTTCCTGGCGTCAGCTATGGCTTTACCCAGCCGATCGAGATGCGCGTTTCCGAGATGCTCACCGGCACGCGTGGCGATGTCGCGGTCAAGATTTTCGGTCCCGATCTGCGCCAGCTCGGCAGTCTGGCCCAGGAGCTGGCGCAGATCCTGCGGGGTGTGCCGGGCAGCGAGGATGTGTTTCTGGTCGCCAATGAAGGCGTGCAGTATCTCTCGGCCGAGATCGATCGCGCCGGTGCCAGTAGTGAGGGTCTGAGCGTGCTGGCCATCCAGGATGAACTGCGTTCCAGGCTGGAAGGCGTGCCGGCTGGTGTGATGATTGACGCCGGCAGGCGCGTGCCACTGATCGTGCGCAGCAACGAACAGGTACGTTCGGATGTCAACGGCTTCCTCGACGGCGTGATGACCCTGGATGACGGTGGCCAGATTCCGCTGCGTCGCGTGGTCCAGTTCCAGCGCGTGGACGGTCCGGTCAAGATCGACCGCGAGAACGGCAGCCGATTTGCGGTGATCCAGAGCGGTGTCAGTGGTCGGGATCTGGTCGGATTCGTGGCCGACGCCCAGCAACAGGTGGCCACACGCATGCAGCTTCCGCCGGGGTACCGGGTTGTCTGGGGTGGCCAGTTCGAGAACCAGCAGCGTGCGGCAGCGCGACTGGCACTGGTTGTTCCAGTGGCTTTGGCGGGCATCTTCCTGATCCTGTTCAGCACTTTTGGCGCGCTGCGCCCGGCTCTGTTGATCCTGGCCAATGTGCCTTTTGCCCTGGTCGGTGGCCTGATGGCCCTGTGGCTGACCGGCGAGTACCTGTCAGTGCCAGCGTCAGTGGGCTTCATCGCCCTGCTCGGCATCGCTGTCCTCAACGGGCTGGTGATGGTGGCCTATTTCTCGCAGCTGCGGGCTACCGGATTGTCTCTGCATCGGGCGGTACGTGAAGGCGCCATCCGCCGTCTGCGCCCGGTGATGATGACCGCCAGCATCACGGCGCTGGGTCTGGTCCCGCTGTTGTTTGCCACCGGCCCCGGCAGTGAGATTCAGCGGCCGCTGGCTATCGTGGTGATCGGCGGCCTGCTCAGCGCCACGCCGCTCACGTTGCTGCTGTTGCCGCTGCTGTTCCGTCGCTATGGAGAGCCGACATGAGCATGTCCGGACTGAAACGTCTGACACTGGTCTACCCGCCCGACATCGAAACCGAACTGGTCGAGCAGCTGTTGGCCATGGAGCCGCCGTTGCCGGGCTTCACCAGTCTGTCAGCGACTGGTCACGGCGCTGATTTCTCGGTGGCCAGCGTGCGTGAGCGCGTGCGCGGTCGGGTGGATCGTTGCGTGCTGTTCATGGTCTTGCCGGGCGAGCGCATCCAGACGTTGTTGCAGGATCTGCGGAGGGCCACACCTGCCGCGCATGTGCATTGGTGGATCGAGCCAGTGGAAGAATTCGGGAGTTTTGTATGAACCGCATCCTGTGGCGAAGCCTTGCCCCGCTGCTCCTGAGCGCTTCCGTTGCGGCCGCCAGCAGCCATCTGCCAGCGCCGCCCGAAGCCCTGGCAGCGATCGATGCCCATCCCGCTGTGGCACAAGCCCAGGCCGTGCGCGATGCCGGCCGTTTCGATGCCCAGGCCCTGCGACAGGGGCCGCACGAGTTCACGATCAACGCCCGCCTGCAACAGCGCGATATTGCTGGCGCAGGCCGATTTGCCGAATGGGAATACGGAATCAGTCGCGGCCTGCGGCTGCCAGCCAAGGCCCGGGCGGATCGCAGTTCGGCCGTGGCCCTGGAGCAGAGCGCTGTCGAGGCCTTGGCCGACGCCCGCCATCAGATCGCGTTGGCCCTGCACCAGCGCTGGTTCGATGCCCTGCTCAGCGGTGTTCAGGCGCGCGGTCTGTCCTTGGCGGTAGAACGCCTGGAATCGGAACAGATCACCACCCGCAAGCGCCTGGGCCTCGGCGACGCCTCGGCGCTGGATCTGGATCGAGTGAACATGGCCCTGGCCCAAGCGCAGGCGCAACAGATGCAGGCACAAGGCAAAGCCCGCACGGACGCCCTGTTGCTCGCCACCGAATTCCCGGGGATGTCGGTTGATGCCGCCGTGATGGTCCCTGAGCCTGAGGCGACCGACACGCAGATCAGTGAGCTGCAACGCGATATTCGCGAGCACAGCCACGAGATCAGTCTGGCGCGCGCCCAACTCGACTATGCCCGGGCGCGCGCCGATCATGCACGCGCCAGCCGACGCGGCGATCCAGTGATCGGTCTGTATGCCTTGCGCGAAGCGCGCGGCGATGAAAACGCGCTGGGTCTGAGCTTGAGCATTCCGCTGGGCGGACACTTTCGCAGTGCCCAAGCCAGCAGCGCCATCAGCATGGCTGAGGCAGCCCAGGCACAGCTGCAGCAGATCGAGCAACAGGTGGCGGGAACGGCGCAAGCCGATGGCAGCAACGCCCGCGCCGCACTGGCCGCGTGGCAGCAGCAGCGGGCAGCCGCGGCGGCAGCCGACGCGCAGGCACTGAGGACTGCCCGTGCCTATCAGTTGGGTGAAATCGGAATGTTGGAAAAGCTGCTGTCGATGCGGGCGCAGGATGAGGCCGTGCGCGCTGAGGCCGAAGCCCGGATCGAGGCGCATCGCGCGCTCAGCCGGCTGCAGATCGATGCGCACAGTCTGTGGGCCCGCGCCGAGGTCTGCGCAGAATCCACGCCTGACGCGGAGCATGGCTGCGAGCACGACGTGACACGCTGAGTCCGCGGACAGCATCTGCGAACCATTGAGGTGAACGGATTGGCACCATCAGATGGGTTTGAACCCGTCCAGCCGGGCCACAAAGCACCCATTCTCTTCCTCGGCGCTGAGCACGACTTCCATGGCACGAGCCAGATTGCGTGCGATGGCCAGCCCGCGCCCGGCGTGTTTCGTCGTCGCCGGCATCTGGGCCGCATGCTCAACAAGGGCGTTGCTGATCACGAGGCACGGCGCTTCGGCGGCGCCGCTCAGGCGCACGCCGACTGCGGTCTCCGGTCGCGCATATTCCACCGCGTTACGCAGCAGATTCACCAGAATCGGCTTGAGCAAGACCGCGTCACCGAGCACCCAGCACTCGGGCGGGCCTTCAAACACTACCTCGCGAGAAGGCAGTTCCGCCCGAGCCAAAGGCAATGACTCACGCAGCAATGCCGCCAGGTCCAATGGGTCGAGCACCGGCGCTTGCAGGCCGCCTTCGATGCGCGCGACTGTCAACAAAGCGTCCACGCTTTGGGTGAGGGCTCTGGCGGCGTGGCCGATTTCCTGACGCTGACGCGCGTCCTGCAGCGCATCGACCGGCGTGGCCTGGGCCAGGGCCAGAATCTCTGCGAGTGGCGTACGTAGCTCATGGGCCATGTCGCGCGCCAGACGTCGCTCGAAATCGAGTGCGCTGGTCAGTCGCGACAACACGGCTTCCAGGGTATGTCCCAGCGGCTGCAACTCCAGCGGCAACCGTGCCACAGGCAATGCCGGCGCGGCGGAATCATTCACCCGTGCCAAAGCACTTGCCCCCAGCGCGTCGACCGGACGTAATCCGCCCCGAATCACCAGCCAACTGGCGGCGATGGCCAGCAGCAGGCCGACGGTGGTTCCCAGCACCAGGATCAGATGCATCTGAGCTTCCAGCGCATCCAGACTCTCGCGCTCCGCGGCGACCAGCAGCCAGCGCGCACCGATATCCTCGCGCTGCCCCAGGGTCAGAACCACACCGCGGCCCCGGTGTCCGTCCGGCAGCAGGAGGTCGTAGAGCATGGGGGTCTGCGACGGCGGCCAGGGTGACGGCGCCAGCAAGCGACGGTCGCCGCTGGAGGCAGATTGCGCCAGCGCCTGGCCGCTACCATCGACGATCTCGTAGAAATCTTCGTGCCCTGCCGGCGAATAACCCGGCCAGGCTCGCTCCAGGTTGCGACGGCCATCCGCACCCTCGGCAATCGCAGCCACGGCTCGACCGCGGTCGAGCAGGGCCGCGTCAAAACGCGAGTACAGGGCGTTGTCGATCAGTTTGTCGAGCACCAGGAACAGCAGCAGCAGCACCCCGCCCAGCGCCAGTGTCTGGGCCAGCCCGAGCTGGGCACGCAGGGAGCGCAGCGACATCAAGTCGCGAGCGTCCGCATCAGGTAGCCAAAGCCGCGCCGGGTCTCGATCAACTCCGGCACGCCGGCCCGACTCAGTTTGCCGCGCAGCACACTCATCAAGACCTCGATGACCTTGTCCGAGGAGTCGCTGCTGCCACTGTAGACGCGTTCGAACAGTTGCCCGCGAGTGAAGACTCGATCGGGCTCGCGCATCAGGCATTCCAACAAGGCAAACTCCTTGGGCGTGAGGCTCAAGGTCTGGCCAGCGTAGCCCGCGGTTCGACGCCGTGAATCGAGCGCCAGCCCGCCCACTTCGAGCATCGGCTGGGTCTGTTCCAGGCTGCGCCGCGACAGCGCGTTCAGGCGCGCCAGCAATTCATCCAGGTCAAAAGGCTTGACGAGATAGTCGTCGGCACCCAGATCAAGCGCGCGAATCCGATCGCCCACCTGATCGCGGGCGGACAATACCAGCACCCGTGGGCGCAGACCGCGTTCGCGCAGCGCAGTCAGTACGGAGAAACCGTCCAGCTTGGGCAGCATCAGATCAAGCACGATCAACTCGTAGTCGAAGCTGGACAGAAAACCCAGGGCTTCGGCACCATCGACGGCAGCATCCACGGCAAATCCGGCGTGGGTGAGCGCGGGCACCAAGGCCAGGCGCAGACGTTCGGAGTCTTCGACAAGCAGTAATCGCATAGAGCCCGGAGTATGCCACGCATGCCTCTGCGCTCAGGCCGACGCAGCACTTGCACCGGCTGGCAGGATGCGTGATCTTGGCGGGCGTTGGGCAACACAGGCCAGAACTGGCGATGCTGATTGAACGGCTCTGGGTGGGGAATTCACTCCGAAACTTCAACTACCTGCTGGCATGCCCGGAGAGCGGCGAGGCTCTGGCGATAGACCCATTGGATCACCGGAGCGTGCTTGCCCTGGCCCGAGACAAGGGTTGGCAAATCACGCAGATCCTGAACACCCATGAGCACCACGATCACATCGGCGGCAACCCGGCGGTGGTGGCGGCCACCGGCGCCAAGGTGATCGCCCACCACGGGGCTGCCGGCCGCATACCGGGTGTCGATCGCGGCGTCGGTGCTGGCGATGTCATCCGGGTGGGCAAGGCGGTGGAACTGGAATGCCTGGATACCCCGGGTCACACGCTCAGCCATGTCTGCCTGCTGGCCCACACCGAGCAACCGGCGTTGTTCTCGGGCGACACCCTGTTCAATGCCGGTGCCGGCAATGTTCACAACGGCGGTGATGTGCATGCGCTCTATCGCACCTTCGTCGACCAGTTGATGCGACTGCCGGCCGCCACGCGGGTGTTTCCGGGCCACGACTACATCGAGAACAATCTGGCCTTCAGCCTCTCGCGCGAGCCCGACAATGGCGACGCCGCGGCGTGGCTGGAACGCGTCCGCGGCAATGATCCGGCCCGCGCTGCGGTCACTACCCTGGCGCAGGAGTGGCTGTTCAACAGTTTCTTCCGTCTGGACAACGCCCGCATCATCGCCGGACTTCGCGAGAGCTTTCCAGACTTGCCGGAAGCGCCGGATGCCGAGACGGTGTTCACCCGGCTACGCGAGTTGCGCAATCGCTGGTAGCGCCAGATCAGTCAGTCTGAGTGAGTCGTACGCGCCTTGGCCAAACGTCGGAACAGGGTGCGCCTGCTGATGCCAAGTTGCTTCGCCAGCGCCTCGCGGTCGCCCTCGAAGGCGATCAACATGCTTGGCAGATCCACCTCATCAGATCGGCCCTTCACTCGCCGTGTCACCAGACTTTCCGTCTGGTCGGGTCGGCTGGCCAGGGCCGATTCCAGGGCAAGCGCCTGTTCGACATGCGCAGCCGTGAGCTCTTTCCCGTCGCACAGCAACATGGCCCGCTCCAGCAGATTCCGCAGCTCGCGCACATTGCCGGGATAAGGCAAGGCCGAAAGCGCCAGCATGGCCGGGCCGGCCACACGCAGACCGCGCCTCGGTGCCAGCCGGCTCAACAGCGCTTCGATCAACACCGGGATGTCTTCGCGTCGTTCCCGCAGCGGCGGCAGGCGGATCGGGAAGGTGCTGATGCGATAGTACAGATCGGCGCGAAACAGACCATCGGCGATGCGTTGGCGCAGATCCCGATGGGTGGCCGAGATGATGCGCAGATCGGCGCGGCGTTGTTCGGTCGAACCCACGCGCCGGTAGGTGCCGGTTTCCAGCAGGCGCAGCAGTTTCACCTGCACGGCCATCGGGATATCGCCCAGTTCATCGATGAACAGCGTGCCGCCACTGGCAATTTCCGCCAACCCGGCCTTGGCCACGGCGGCCCCGGTGAAGGCGCCCTTCTCGTGGCCGAAGAGTTCGCTCTCGAACAGGGTCTCGGGCAATCCTGAGCAATCCACAGGCACGAAGGGAGCCGCAGCTCGGGGGCTGGCAGCATGCAGAGCCTGGGCAACGAGTTCCTTGCCAGTGCCGGACTCGCCCCACAGCAGCACCGCAGCAGGGGACGGCGCCACCCGGCTGACCAGTGCCATCATCTCGCGAAAGCGGGCGGAGCGTCCGACCAGTCCCTGGGCATGGGCAGTCGGCGTGGCCGTTTCCAGGCCATCCATGCGTTCCACGAAACCGACGACCACGCCCTGCCGATCATGAATGGGCGTCAACACGATCTCGACGTACTCCTCGCCGCGTGGCGTGTGATGCACATGCAACACGCGCTCGCGCTGACCGGACAATCGCGCGCTGGCCAGTGGGCAGGCCTCGCCGGCCTGATCACAGGGCACCGGCGAACGGTGCGACACCGCATGGCAGGTGCGACCCACGATCTCGCCCAGGCCAAGGCCATAGCGTTGGCGATAGGCGCGATTGGCACCCACGATTCGGTAATGCAGATCGCAGACGATATGGGGCTCGGGTTGACCCTCAAGGTAGGACACCAGCTCGATCAGCTCTGACATTTCTCCAACCCAGGTGCCACCAAAGGGTGTCATTTTGGCATTTTGACACCGCCTGTGTCACTTCCGTGCCCGTGCTCTCCGCGCAAGTCATTGATTAAATGACTGTTGAGTTCCACAAGAAGCTGGCACGAAAGCTGCGATATCGCTCGCAGGAGGTACTCATGTCCGCTATCGAACGCCGCTTGCTACGCCATCTGCTGATCGTTGTTGCCCTCAAGCTGGGCGTGCTGACCGGCCTCTGGTGGGCCTTCGTCCACGGTCGCCAGGTCACCGTGCAGCCCGAAACCGTGCTCAGCACAGCCCTGCCAACAGAAATGGGAGCAACTCATGATCAGTGAACACCTGGTGGATCTTTCCCGGCTGCAATTTGCGGCCACCGCGATGTACCACTTTCTGTTCGTGCCATTGACGCTGGGCATGGTCTGGATGCTGGTCATCATGGAAAGCGTCTACGTGATGACCGGAAAGCAGATCTGGAAGGACATGACGCGCTTCTGGGGCAAGCTCTTCGGCATCAATTTTGCGTTGGGCGTGACCACCGGCATCACCCTGGAATTTCAGTTCGGTACCAACTGGGCGTACTACTCGCACTATGTGGGGGACATTTTCGGAGCGCCTTTGGCCATCGAAGGATTGATGGCCTTTTTTCTTGAATCCACCTTCATCGGCCTGTTCTTCTTCGGCTGGGATCGCCTGTCCAGAACCCAGCACCTGATGGTGACCTTGCTGATGGCGGTGGGCACCAATCTGTCGGCGCTGTGGATACTCATCGCCAACGGGTGGATGCAGAACCCGGTGGGCGCCGAGTTCAACTACGCCACCATGCGCATGGAACTGGTGGACTTCTGGGCGGTGGTGTTCAACCCGGATGCACAGGCCAAGTTCGTGCACACCGTGTCGGCCGGCTACGTGACCGGAGCGATGTTCGTGCTGTCGATCTCGGCCTGGTACCTGCTGAAGGGTCGGGACATCGAGTTCGCCAAGCGCAGTTTCCGGGTTGCCGCGGCTTTCGGGCTGGCCTCCGTACTCAGTGTGATCGTCCTGGGCGACGAAAGCGGATACACCGTGGGTGAAGCCCAGCAGACCAAGATGGCGGCACTGGAAGCCATGTGGGACACCGACCAGGCGCCAGCCCCGTTCAATCTGCTGGCCTGGCCCAATGAGGCCGAACAGAAGAACGACTGGGCCTTGCAGATTCCCTGGGTCATGGGCCTGATCGGCACGCGCTCGATCAGCAAGGAAATCCCCGGCATCAAGGACATCAAGGAACGCAACCGAGAGCGCATCATTTCCGGCATCGAGGCCGTGGACGCCCTGTCACGGTTGCGCAAGAACCCAGCCGACACCGAGGCCAAGGCACTGCTCCAGCAGCATCAGGCAGATCTTGGTTTCGGCCTGCTGCTGCGCCGCTATGTCACCGATGTGCGCCAGGCCACGCCCGAGCACATCCAGCAGGCGGTCGACTCCACAGTTCCCCGGGTTACGCCGATGTTCTGGTCCTTCCGGATCATGGTCGGCCTGGGCTTTGCCATGCTGGTGCTGTTCGCGCTGGCCTTCATCAGCACGCTGAAGACCCGCTGTGCACAGCGGCCCTGGCTGTTGCGCTGGGCCTTGTGGATGCTGCCGGCGCCCTGGATTGCGTCCGAGCTTGGTTGGTTTGTGGCCGAGTACGGACGCCAGCCCTGGACCATCTACGGCGTATTGCCTACCCACCTCTCGGTCTCGACGCTGAGCGTGGAGAGCCTCTACGGCTCCCTGGCCGGGTTCATCGGCTTCTATACGGTGCTGCTGATCGTCGAGATGTTCCTGATGATCAAGTACGCGCGCCTGGGTCCGGGCAGCCTGGGCACCGGGCGCTACGCCAGCGACCGCCTGCAAGCTGCACATGCCTGAGGATTGATCATGATCGACTACCCAACTCTGAAAGTGATCTGGTGGCTGCTGGTCGGCGTGCTGCTGGTCGGATTCGCCATCATGGATGGCCACGACATGGGCGTAGGCACCTTGCTGCCCTTCATCGGCAAGAACGACATCGAGCGACGCGTCATCATCAACACCGTGGGACCGCACTGGGATGGCAACCAGGTGTGGTTCATCACCGGTGGCGGCGCCATTTTCGCGGCGTGGCCGCTGGTCTACGCCACGGCGTTTTCGGGTTTCTACTGGGCCATGCTGGCGGTGCTGTGGGCACTCTTCTTCCGGCCGGTGGGTTTCGACTACCGCAGCAAGATCAACAACCCCAGCTGGCGTCAGACCTGGGACTGGGGCCTGTTCGTGGGCGGCGCCGTACCGCCACTGATCTTCGGCGTCGCCTTCGGCAACCTGCTTCAGGGCGTGCCCTTCGGCTTTGACGAGAATCTGGTCTCGACCTATACCGGCAGTTTCTGGCAATTGCTGAATCCCTACGCGCTGCTCTGCGGCGTGGTCAGCTCGGCGATGATCACGGCGCACGGCGCGGTCTATCTGGCGCACCGCACCGAAGCCGAGATTCAGCGCCGTGCGGTGCGCACCGCCTACGGTGCGTTGGCTGTATTGCTGCTCGCGTTCACGGCGGCCGGATTCTGGTTGAGCCTGGGCATTGAGGGCTATGTCATCACGTCCGCCTTCGACCCGGCAGCTCTGCCCGACCCCACGGCGAAGACCGTACAGCGCGTGGCCGGTGCCTGGCTGCGCAACTATCACATCGCGCCGGCCACCTTGCTGCTGCCCTTCCTGGTCTACGCGGCTGCGTCAGCAACGGTGGCCGCTCTGGCCCGCGGTCGCACCGGGCTGGCCTTCGTGGCCTCCTCCCTGGTGCTGGTGGGTGTCATTGGCACGGCGGGGGCCTCGATGTTTCCCTTCGTGATGCCCTCATCGAGCCAACCCAATGCCAGCCTGACAGTCTGGGACAGCGTCTCCAGCCACTTGACGCTCGGCATCATGTTCTGGGCAACGATGATCTTCATGCCGCTGATCGTGATCTACACCTCATGGGCCTATCGCGTGATGTCCGGCAAAGTCACTGCCGCCTACATCCGCGAAAACGAACATTCGGCATACTGAATCAGGAGAGTCGCGATGTGGTACTTCGCTTGGATACTGGGTGTGGGATTTGCCGTGCTTCTGGCCATCCTCAACGCCATGTGGGGTGAGCTGGAAGAAGATCGCGCAGCGGCAAAGCGCGGACCACAGGAGCCCACGTCATGAGTCGCGAGCTCGCCGCCAGCGCCGATTCGGCCGCGCCGGGCATGGCCCTGGCTCCGCTGGCGTTGGCCCTCATCATCACCGGGGTGGCGACGGTCTGGCCGCCGCTACTGATCGTCGGTGGCAAGGTCGATCATCTGGCCGCAAGCCTGCTGTTCTGGTCAATGAGCGCGGGATTCGTTCGCGGTGTCGGCTTTGTGCCGCACCGTCGCTGGGCGCGCTGGCTCTGGTCGAGCGCGGCCTGCTACGTGGCACTGTTGCTCTTCGCGCTGCGATTGATCAGCGCCCACTGACAAGGAAATCCGGCATGACTCGAACACGCTCTCTGATATTTGCGCTCGCCCTCGTGCTCGCAGGCAGTTCTGACGGCATCGCTCAGGACCCGGGCCCAGGGGCCGATCCGGAACTGGCGCGCGCGCAACTGGCGATGGCGGACCTGGGCCAGCGCCTGCGCGCAGCCTTGCAGGCCACCATTACTCGCAATGGCGTGGTGGCTGCGGTCGACTTCTGTGCCACCGAGGCGCCGGCCATCGCGGCTGCGGTCAGCAGCCAGCACGGGGTCGTCGTGGGCCGCAGCGGTGTACGCCAGCGCAATCCGGCCAATGCGCCCAAGGCCTGGCAGCAAGCGGCTCTGGCGCAGTTTGCCGAGCAAACACGGGCCGGAGCCGATCCAAGCACCTTGAGCTACCGGTCTCACGAGGCCGGTCAGTTGCAACTGGCCAAGGGCTTGCGCGTGGATCCGCCCTGCCTGCTCTGCCATGGTGACCCGAGCAGCATCGCGCCCGAGGTGGCAGCGGCGATCGCCCGACACTATCCCGACGATCAGGCCACGGGATTCGCCGTCGGCGAGCTGCGTGGCTTGATCTGGGCGGAAGTCGCCGATCGCGCGCCGCCAGCGGATCCGCGCCATGCGCTGTCCATGAGCGGATCACAGCAGTTGGCATTGCGCGCGCAAATGCGCCTTCACCTGGAAGCCGTGCAGCAACTGATTGGTGCGCTTGCCGAAAAGGACTGGCCTAGGGTGGCGGAGGTGGCACGCTCGCAGGGTCCCGGTCGCGGTGGCGCACACAGTTTCCGCAGTGCCCTGCCCGAAGGCTGGTTTGCTTTCGCGCGCCCCATGCACCGCGCGATGAACGAGATCGCCGACGAAGCAGAAGGCCAGCAGCGAACGGACGTCATTCTCGGCAAGCTTGCCCAGGCCACCGGTCAATGCACCGCCTGCCATGTCACTTTCCGCATCGAAAGCAGCGATCAGACGACCGGGCCGCAGCTCACGACCTTGCCGTGACCCGCGACTGATGGCCGTGGGGCTGTGCTAGTAGAGTCACGCTGCCGGCGCCTGGGTCCTGCGCCGGTTCATGCCCGCCTCAGAACCGAGTTGGCGGTTACAATGCAAGACATGTATG
Source organism: Rhodanobacteraceae bacterium (assembly GCA_024234055.1). NCBI lineage: Bacteria > Pseudomonadati > Pseudomonadota > Gammaproteobacteria > Lysobacterales > Rhodanobacteraceae > Rhodanobacteraceae bacterium. The sequence goes on along the minus strand of JACKOW010000007.1, from coordinate 72,044 downwards.
ATCTTCCGAAGCCGGATCGCGACCAGATCGTCGCGATTCTGGGCGTCGCAATGCAAGCCGGAACCGCCTCGCCCCTGTCAAACGGCCAACTGGCGATCAGACGTGCTGGCTCCCTCAGAATCGGAGATCTCAAAGCCATGCCCGGATTGATGAACGCCTTGTTCCGAGTCTGCCTGTTGGCACTACTGTTATCGGCCATCGCGTCATCGGCCGCCCTTGCTGCGGCCAGGGCCTACATGCCCAACAGCGGAGACGGAAGCATCTCCGTCATCGATACCAGCACCCGCGCCGTGATCGCCACCATCCCCACCGACTCCGTGGCCAGCGGTATTGCCATCAGTTCCGATGGACTGCGGGTCTACGTCGCGAATGTGCGCGGTCTGCTGGTCATTGATGCGGCTACCAACAAGCCCGTGGGTCAGTTGGACAGCCCCTTCTCCCGGGCCGCGGCTGTCAGCGCCGACGGCACCGCCGTCTATCTGTCTGGCGACAGTGGATTTGCAGCCTACGACTCGACCACGCTGTCCTTCATCAATGGCGTTTCGACCGTGGGCGCGAACAACATCACGCTGTCGCCGGACGGCACACGGGCCTATCTCTCCTACCCGAACTTCGCGCTGGTCGCCGTCAACCTCAACACCTGGGCGCCTGGCAGTCCGTGGAGCTGGACGGACTGTCTGCATCCCGTCGATGCCGCCGTGAGCCCCGACGGGAGTTCGCTCCGCATCACCTGCGAAATGCCATCGACCTTCGTCACAGTCAACCTGGCGACACTCATGATCACTGACATGCTGCCCTTGCAGAGTGCCCCCAGTGAACTGGCCGTGAGCTCCGATGGCAGCCTGGCCTACATCGCCACGCCCGCGGCAAATGCAGTTGTGGTGGTCGATACCAGTGGCACACCTGCGGTGCTCGACACCATCAGCGTCGGCGCCGCCCCCAGCAGCCTCTCACTGACGAAGGAAGGCGACCAGCTCTATGTCAGCAACACGCTGGACAACACGGTATCGGTGATTGACACGGCGACGCGCAACGTCATCGACACCATCGCCGTTGGCCCCGCACCGCGTGTCCACGGTGACTTCATCGGCCCGAACGAGTTTCTGTTGCTGAACGGATTCGAGTAGTTGCGACAGTTTGGCCCCGGCTGGGGCTAACCGAACGTCTGTTCTGCACGTCTTTGTTCAGGTGCGCTTGGGCAGGATGGCCCGGCGCCGCAAGGAACGGAGTCGTCATGAGCAAACCGAATCGTGCCCTGGTGTGGATGCTGGGCTTCCTGGGACTGGTGGTGGCGGTCTGCGTACTGCTGATAGGACCCTTGCTGTCAGCGTTTTCGGCCACACCGGCCTTCAACGGCGTCATCATCGCCGTGTTTCTGGTGGGTGTGCTGGCCAATCTGCGGCAGGTGTCGCGACTTCAGCACGAGGTCGACTGGATCACGCACTTTCGCCGCTCCAATCCGGAGCGCGGGCATGCCCCGCCGGTGCTGCTGGCGCCGATGGCGCAGATGCTGGCGCGCAGCGATCGGCGCCCGCTGACACTCTCGACCGCTTCGATGCGCTCGATCCTGGACAGCGTGCACCTGCGCCTGGAAGAGCAGCGCGATCTGTCGCGCTATCTGGTGGGCCTGCTGATCTTCCTGGGATTGCTGGGCACCTTCTGGGGTTTGCTGCGCACCATTGGATCGGTCGGCGAAATCATCGGTGGCATGACCGCCGGCGGCGACGCCGTCGCCATGTTCGAGATCCTGAAGACGCGACTGCAGGAACCGCTGTCCGGCATGGCGACCAGTTTCTCGACCTCGCTTTTCGGTCTAGCTGGTTCGCTGGTACTGGGCTTTCTCGACCTGCAATCCGGGCGCACCTCCAATCGCTTCTACACCGAGCTGGAAGACTGGCTTTCGGGCATGACCAAGCTCAGCAGCGGCGGCGGCATGGCGGTCGAGGGCGATACTTCGGTGCCGGCCTATGTGCAGGCGCTGCTGGAGCAGACTGCCGATGGTCTGGAACGCATGCAGCGGGCGATCGTCGACAGCGAGCGCGAGCGCCGCGCCAGCGCCGAACAATTGAGTGTGCTCAATGCCCAGCTCGGCAAGCTCAGCGAGCTGCTGGCGCGGGAATCGCGCGGCATCAGCGAATTGGCCCATTCGCAGCAGGATCTTCGCGCCGCAGTGCAGACCATTGCCCAATCGGCCGGCGGCGGCCATCAGCTCAGCGATGAACTGCGGGCCGAGTTCCGGCTGCTGACGCGCACCATCGCCGCGGCCATGGATCACAAGCGGCCGTCATGAGCACCCTCGCCTCCCGTCGCCGCCGTTCGATCGATTTCTGGCCGGGCTTTGTCGACGCCCTGAGCTCGCTGTTGATGGTGCTGGTGTTCGTGCTGATGATCTTCACCATCGGTCAGTTCGTGCTGTCTGATGCGCTCAGCGGCCGCGACAAGGCTCTGGCCGCGCTGAATCTGGAACTGGCGCAGCTGGCCAAGACCTTGTCGATGGAAAAGGAGGCAAAGCTCAAGGCCGAGAACTCCATCCAGGAACTCTCGGCCTCGCTGGCCAGTACCAGCGGCGAGCGCGATGCCCTGCGGCTCAATCTGGACAGCACCAGCGCCACGCTGACCCAGACCCAGGCCCAGTTGGAAGGCAGCGAAGCCGAAGTCGCGAAACTGACTGCCGACATCAACGCGCTGGCCGAACTGCGGCGGCAGCTGGAAAGCGAGATCGCCTCGAAGTTGGCGGAGTTGGAGGAAAATCAGAACAAACTCGCCACTCAGACCGAGCTTTCGGCCAAGTCGGCCGCCCAGGTGGAGTTGCTGAACCGGCAGATGGCCGCGCTGCGCACCCAATTGGCCGAATTGTCCTCGGCGCTGGATCTGGCCAAGGCCCAGGCCAAAGCCAAGGATGTGCGCATCGAAGAGCTGGGCAAGGAGTTGAACCTCGCGCTGGCGAACAAGGTCAACGAGTTGCAGCGCTACCGTTCCGATTTCTTCGGCAAGCTGCGCACCATTCTCGGCAACCGCAGCGATATCCAGATCGTCGGCGACCGCTTCGTGGTGCAATCGGAGCTGCTGTTCGGCTCCGGCAGTGACGAGCTGACCCCGGCCGCGCAACAGCGCCTGGATCAGCTGGCGCAAACGCTGAAGGAAGTCACCGCCGAGATCCCCAAGGACATCGACTGGGTGCTGCGCATTGACGGCCATACCGACAAGCGCCCGATCAATACCGCACGATTTCCGTCGAATTGGGAACTGTCCACGGCCCGCGCCGTCGCCATCGTCAAACATCTGGTGGTCTCCGGCATCCCGGCCCACCGACTGGCGGCGAACGGTTTCGGTGAGTTCCAGCCGCTGGATCCGGCTGACACACCTGTGGCCTACGCCATCAACCGACGTATCGAGATTCAGTTGACGAATCGGTAGCGGGGGCGCGAGGGCCATGAACCCTGTGGGAGCGGCTTCAGCCGCGATCCGGGACCTTCAAGTCCGTCGCTGGATCGATCGCGGACGGAGTCCGCTCCCACAGGGATCACGGCCTGTGCGTAGTGTCGGGCCGATACGGGTGGCTCGCATTGACGCCCTCCTGCCCCTCATCCCGCCTTCTGGCACATGAATGTCAATATCTGTATCGCCATGCTCTGGGCTGCAACTAGTGGAGACTGTCAACCGTCTTTACAAACCGTCATCAATTGAGCGCATGAGGAAGTCGACATGAAGCAGCTCCATCCGATCGTCGCTGCCATCGCCTTGAGTATCGGCGCCTGTGCGGCTGCACAGGCCGCCAATTCGGCACCCGACCCTGCCCATGTGGCGGCGGCTTCAGAGGGTTTTCTGCAGTATCACCCGGACCTGCGCTGGCGCAAGGAGGGGCTGGGCCACTACGAGGATGGTCGCCTGGATCTGGCGCTGGAAGCCCTCAAGCGCTCGGCGCGCTATGCCGACAAGGGCTCACAGGCGCTGGTGGCCGAGATGTACTGGAAGGGCGAAGGCACGCCCGTGGACCGGGCCGCGGCCTATGCCTGGATGGATCTGGCGGCTGAACGCGGCTACAAGGATTTCCTCGCGGTGCGTGAGCACTACTGGTCCGAGCTCAGCCCCGAAGAACAGAAGCGGGCGCTGGAGATTGGTCAGCAGGTCTATGCCGACTACGGTGACGAGGTGGCCAAGCCGCGCCTGGAGAAGACCATCAACAAGGGTCGCCGCGGCACCACCGGCAGCCGCACCGGCTTCAAGGGCGCACTCACCGTGCTGCTGCCGGGCAATGGCAACTGGATCAGTCTCGATGCCGAACAGTATTACAGCGACAAGTTCTGGCAGCCCGAGCAGTACTTCGAGTGGCAGGATCAGCTGTGGCAGGAGCCCTACCGCGGCCGCGTGGAAGTGGGGGCAGTGACCACCGAGGACGCGTCGGAGTCGTCGGCGCGGGAATAGCCGATCGCCCTGCCCACTATGCGGGCGACGGTCGCTGACCGTCGATCTCCTCGACCGATTGTGCCAACCGCGCAGCCGCTTCGATGGTCGCCAGGTGAATGTCGACGATATCGGCCACATCCGGCGCGTAGCCGCCGGCCATGCTGACGGCTACCGGCAGCCGATATCGTCGACAATGCTCGAACACCAGCTGGTCACGCCGCCGCAAACCGGCCTTGCTGATGGCCAGCAGGCCGAGTTTGTCGCCCTCGAAAGGATCGGCGCCTGCCAGGTAGATGACGGCCTGGGCGCGTGATCGGGACTGGGCATAGGCCAGATTGAGTTCCAGCAGGCGCAGGTACTCGCCGTCGGCGGTGCCGCTCGGCAGCTCCACGTCGAGGTCGCCGCGCGGCTTGACGGCCGGGTAATTGCGGGCACCATGCATCGAGAAAGTGTAGATGCTCGGATCGTCCTGACAGATCGCTGCCGTGCCGTTGCCCTGGTGCACGTCCAGATCGACGATCAACACCCGCTCGATCAAGCCCAGGGCCTGCACGTGTCGCGCCGCGATGACACTGTCATTGAAGATGCAGTAACCGGCGCCGTGGTCGGCAAAGGCATGATGGGTGCCACCGGCCAGGTTGATGCCGACTCTCTTGCCCCGAATCGCAGTCTCCAGGGCCGCCATGCTGGCGCCGGACACCCGTCGGGTGCGCTCGGCCATGGCCGGCGACCACGGAAAGCCGATGCGGCGTTGCTCGGCAGGGCTGAGCTCGCCATCGCGCACCTTGGCCAGGTACTCTGGCGTGTGCACGCGCAGCACCGCAAGATCATCGGCACGTGGGGCCTCCAGCATCTGCGCGCCCCACCCCGACGCCCTCCGCTCAACCGCTTCGCGCAGCAGCCGATACTTGGACATCGGAAAGCGATGTCCCTCGGGAAGCGGCAGCACGAATTGATCGCTGGTGTAGATGTTCATCGCGGCTGGCAGTGAAGGAGCAATCCGGTGATGTGCAACTTAGCTTCTGGATTGCTTCGCTGCGCTCTCCATGAACCCATATCGCAAGTTGTTGATGCGTCATTGCGAGGAGCGCAGCGACGAAGCAATCCAGGGTAGTGCCGTACATCCCTGGATTGCTTCGCTATGCTCGCAATGACGCCGGGGGGGTCATCGCCCGTGAGCAGTTTCGGGCCGACAGAGGTGGCTCGCAATGACGCCGGATTGTCCCACGCTTTCTGCGGCTGGCCGAAGAAATCGGGCCCGAAACAACGATCTTTTCGGGGCATCTCCACGATCTGAACGCTCTTCTTCGTGTTCTCTCTGTTTGTCCCTTGCGTTCGCTGTGTCCAGCTTGTGGCCACGGCCTGCCTCAGGGCCGGATTCTGGCGATGCCGGTCGCGCCGCAAGGGCGCTCCTACCGGACTCGTGCCTCGAAGGTCGCGCCGCAAGGGCGCTCCTACCGGACTCGTGCCTCGAAGGTCGCGCCGCAGGGGCGCTCCTGCAGGATTCGTGAGTCGCGTCAGGATTGCAGTACCGTCAATTCAGGCCTCAGCGCGCCGGCAGCAAGGGCATCGGGTCGACCGGCTTGCCGTTCTTGCGCACTTCGAAGTGCAGCAGCACCCGATTGCTGGAGCTCTTGCCCATTTCGGCGATCGTCTGGCCGGCCTTGACCTTGTCGCCTTCCTTGACCAGACGGGTGCGATTATGTCCGTAAGCAGACAGCAGTTCGGGCGAGTGCTTGACGATCACCAGCTCGCCATAGCCAATCAGCCCGGCCCCACTGTAGACCACTTCACCATCCCGGGCTGCAACGACTGGTTGCCCCAATTCCCCTGCAATATCAATGCCCTGCCGAGTTGGATCGCCGTTGGCGTAGGTCACCACGACCTTGCCACTGGTGGGCCAGATCCAACCGGCCGCACTCGGCCGGGCCGCTGCAACGCTGGCCGGGGGCGTTGCAGCCGCTGCCGACGGTGCTGTCGCTGCTGCAGGACTGCTCGCGATCGGTGCAGCAGCAGTCGTGGCGGCAGTCGCGGAGGTGGTGACGGTCTGGGCGGCGGCGCTGGCCGCGGCGGGCGGCGCGGTGGCTGCCACGGTCGGCACTTCCGGCTGGAACACCGGCGCGCTCGTCGAACTTGGGTCGGTGGAGATCGGTTCGGCCCCCTCGGGCAGGGTCACACCCAGATTGGCATCATAGCCGGGAGACGCCTGCGTGCCGCTCGAAACGGCGGCTGAACCCACACGATCGGCCCCCGCGGGTGGCTTCGGCGCCGATGCGCTGACGGTGGCAGTCGAAGGCTTTGGCGCAGTGGCTGCGATCACCGGTTCAGCCTCGCCGCTGCGGGCACCGACTCGCAGAACCTGCTTTGGGTAGATCGTGTACGGCGCAGAGATGTCGTTCCAGCGCGCCAGATCCCGATAGTCCACCCCGTACTGAACAGAGATCTTGTACAGCGTGTCGCCCGCTTGCACGGTGTAGCTGGCTCCGGCATCTGAAGAGGACGAGGGACTGCTTTGGACTGGGCGTTCGTTGCGGTCCACGGAGGGCGCAGGACGAACCATCACCGATTGCTGGCACCCCGCCAGTATCAGCGCAGCACAGATCCAACCCGCCCCAAGTGCGCGATTCACAGCACGCCTCGCACCAGCGGAACGAAGCTCACCGCGCCCAGATTCTCCTTCGACCATCCTTCCGTCCCCCGAACCATGCGTATCAGACTTTGTTGCCCAGCCGGGCCCAGCGGGGCCACAGCCACGCCTCCAATTTCGATCTGCGACAGCAGTTCGGGATCCAGTGCGTCCCTGGCTGCGGTCACGATCAGTGCGTCGAAGGGCGCATTCTCACGCCACCCGATATTGCCATCGTCGTGTTTCGAACGGATGTTCTTGTACCCCAGATGTCGAAAGCGTTTACGTGCCTGGCGCAGTAATTCATCGATACGCTCCACGGTATGCACTTCCGGCACCAGTTCCGCCAGCACTGCGGCCTGATAGCCCGATCCGGTGCCGATCTCGAGCACCTTCTTCGGCACGCCGTCTCGCAGCAGCGCCGCGGTCATCAGGGCCACGACGTAGGGTTGCGAGATGGTCTGCGCCATGCCGATGGGCAGCGCCGTGTCCTCGTAGGCGCGACTGGCCAGCGCCTCATCGACAAACAGGTGTCTCGGCACACGTCCGATCACTTCCAGCACCCGCGGATCGCTGATCTTCTGGGCTTTCAGCCGCTCGACCAGGCGATCGCGCGCGCGCTGGGAGGTCATGCCCACGCCCTGGGCCTCTACCGGAATGGGCGACTGATAGCGTCTGATCACAGTGTGCTCACCCAACTGGCCACCTTTTCCAGCGCGGTGTAGCGCGTGAGGTCCACGGTGATCGGAGTGATAGAGATGTATCCGGCCCTGACGGCGTGAAAATCGGTGCCCGGTCCGGCGTCCTGTTCGGGACCGGCGGGACCTATCCAGTAGATGGGCCGTCCGCGCGGATCGCTCTGGGCGATGCAGGGTTCGGAGCGATGACGATGACCCAGGCGCGTGACCTCGAATCCCCGGATGTCGCTCCAGGGGCGATCGGGTACGTTGACGTTGAGAATGGTGTCGGCCGGCAGCGGATCTTCCAGCAGGCGCGAGACGATCCTGACAGCGGCGCTGGCCGCGGTGTTGTAGTGCTGGCCCTGATGATCCTTGGTGACCAGCGACACGGCAATCGCCGGCAAACCCAGAAATCGCCCTTCCATGGCCGCGGCGACCGTGCCCGAATAGAGCACGTCATCGCCCAGATTGGCGGAATTGTTGATGCCGGAAACCACGATGGCCGGATCGGCGTCGAGCAGTCCCGCCAGTGCCAGATGCACGCAGTCGGTCGGCGTGCCGGCCACGCGATAGCGCCCGTCGGGCAGTTGCACTACTCGGATCGGCTGATCGAGGGTCAGCGAATTGCTGGCGCCGCTGCGGTCTCGATCGGGCGCGACCACGCTGACACGACCAATTGTGGCCAGGTGTTCAGCCAGAATCTGGATGCCTGGGGCGTCTACGCCATCATCGTTGCTGATCAGAACGTGCATACGAACTCTCTAGGACCAACCAGTGATAATAGCAACGCCGTCGCTCGACAGGACTGATGTGAGCAAACAGCGCAAATTGCCGCTTCCACCCGAGCCTGAACTGGATGATGCGGCCCTGTTTCGCCAAGCCATAGGGCCAGTGCGGGCATTGCCGACTCAGGATGATCCAGCACGATCAAGCCGCCCTCTGCCCGAACCTGAGCCGCGACTGTCGCAGGCGGATGAGCGCCAGGTACTGGCAGAACTGCTCTCGGACGATATGGCCCTGATCGGGCTATCCAGCGGTGAGGTGCTCGCTCACCTGCAGGAGGGCTACCCGCCAAAGCTGCTCCGGCAACTGCGCCGCGGACAGTTTGTCATCGAGGCGGAACTGGATCTGCACCATCTGCGGGTTCCCGAAGCGCGCGCCCTGCTCAGCCGCTTTCTGGCGGAATGCCGACGTGATCGTCATCGCTGCGTGCGCATCGTGCATGGCAAGGCCAGGAACTCCGAATCGGGCAGTGTCATCAAGGCCATGACTGATCGCGTGCTGCGCCAACGTGCCGATGTGATCGGATACACCTCGGCCAGACCGCAGGATGGCGGCACCGGCGCGGTGATTGCGCTGCTGCAGGCTCCCAAACCGTGATCGATCAAGCCGCGCGGTCGGCGGCACTTGCGGCGCCGGTGTGAGCCAGCAGGGTGTTCAGTCGATCCAGCCGCACCGGCTTGCACAACCATTCGTCGACGCCTGCCGGCAGCACCTTGGGCGCCTGATGGCCGGAAACGATGGCAAAGCGGCTATGGTGCAGGTTCGGCTCGGACAGGCGCAGCGATTGAGCCAGATCCGGTCCTTGTCCGTCCGGCAACTCCACGTCGAGCAACACCAGATCGTAATGGCTGACCGCCACCTTGCTGCGTGCATCGCGCGAGCAATTGGCCACATCCACCCTGCAGCCCAGAACTTCGAGCTGACTGCGCAGGGTCAAGGAGACGTCTTCATCATCATCCACCACCAGCACCGCCATCCCTGATTCCCGTCGCAGCCCTTGTGGCGGCGTCTCTGCCGCCGCTTCGGCGCACGGTTGCAGGGAGAGCGTGAACTGGAAGCAGGCGCCGTCGCCGGGCGTACTCTCGGCCCGGATCTCCCCGCCCATCAGCCTGACCAGGTCCGAGGAGATGGCCAGACCCAGGCCCACGCCAGCCCGGTGTCGCTGCCCCGCCCGACCCCGGGCGAAGGGTTCGAACAGCGTGCCAATTTCATCGGCATCGATACCCGGGCCGCTGTCGCGCACGCTGAATCGCACCCGGGCCGGCACCTCCTGTGGCGCACTGATCAATTTGACACCCAGACAAACCTCGCCCTTCTCGGTGAACTTCAGGCTGTTCCCGATCAGATTGCTGAGTACCTGCTGCAGGCGTTCCACGTCCAGCATGACAGCTTCTGGCAAGTCGGGGCTCAGATCCAGGCGCAGGTTCAGACCCTTTTCCCGCGCCCTCGGCAGGTACAGCTGCTGCACGGTAGTCACCATGCGCGCCAGACTGGCCGGGCGCAGCTGCAGTTCCAACTGCCCGGACTCGATATGGCCACGATCGAGCAGATCCTGTGCCAGTTTTTCCACCGTACGGCCGGCGCTCTGCACCGCAACAACCATATTTCTCTGCGCTGGACTCAGTGGCGAGGCCAACAGCAGCTCCGAGAGTCCAATGACGCCACTGATGGGATTGCGCAGCTCATGACTGGTGTGGGTCAAAGCGCGCAAGCGTGCATCCAGTGCCGCTTGCAGCCGTCGATTGAGCCGGCGCTGGACATGGAAAAAATAGGCCAGAGCCAGCACGATGGCGATACTCAGCACAATCACAAAGCCGGTCAGCCGATGCTGTCGCGCCATCGCTTCAGAGCGTTCTCGCGCCAGCGTGGCGTCCTGCTCCAAACGTGCCATCTCCAGCTTCTGCTCGGCGTAATCGAGTCGGGCCTCGAAGTCGTCCGAGGCCTCGGCGCGATCGCGGCTCGAGACCTTGGTCTCCAGTTGCAGCATGCGCTGCAGTTCGGGCCTCCACTGCTCGGCAGGCGCTGCATTCTGCAACTCGGCACCGACCAGGGATCGGAGCACCCGCAGCTCGTCGCGGGCCAGATCGAGCTCGTTGAACGAACGCACCGATGCTCGCAATTCGCTCAAGGCTTCGCCCAGATCGCCTGCGTCCAGCGCAGCGAGTCCGACCAACTCGTGGGCCTGGCCCGACAACTGGGTGTTCTTCAAATCAGCGGCAATGCGCTGCACCTGCTCGGCATTGGCCCGCACCAGGAGGCGATCGCCGTCTGCCCGGGCGACGCGGGCAGTCTCCAGATGCAGTTCCGCCTTGAGTTTGGGATCGACCACGTTTGCCGACAGCGCCAATCCCTGGCTCAAGGACTCCCGCGCCTGCGCCAGATTTCCGAGGTTGGCCGCGGCGCGGGCCCGATTGCGCAACAGCCGGATGCGCATGCCCTGCGCCGATTGGGGTGCCAACTCTGCCAAACCGCGATCGGCGTATTCCAGGGCCAGCTGGTGCTTGCCCAGCATGTTGCTGAGCGAGGAATAGGCCAGCGCCACGTCGGCCTTGAGCTCTGGGGACGGCGACCGGCGCAATCGTGATTCCGATTCGATCAGTGCCTGCTCACCACGACTGTAGTCCTGCAGCGCGATGCTGGCCCGGGATTCGGCGATGAGGCCGCGTATGGCGAGGATGGGTTCGGCGGCTGCATCGGCGTAGGTCAAGGCGGCTGCGCCAGCGTCGCGTTGGCAGGGCCAGTCTGCGGTCATCCGGCAGGCGTTGGCGCGCGCCAGATAGAGCAAGGCGACCTCACGGCCATCTCCCCGCCCCTTGGCCTGTTCCAGTGCAGCCGGCAGAAGCTCCAGCACACCGGCAGGATTCGTCAGCGCCTCAATCTCCAGCGCATGTCGCGGCAGGAGAGAATCCGCCGCGGTCAACGTGTCGGCAGGGTCATTGGCGAGAGCCGGCAGAGAGGCACAGCAACTGATCCAGACCGCAATCAGACCTGCCGCGAAACGGGTGACGACTTCATATCGCTGCCCCACCAAATATGCCTCGTAAGCGCCGCAGGCCGGCGTACCAGAAGCATAGCAAATGCAACTGATTGTCCGCCGTGAATTTCCCGGCAGGACGCGAAGACCGGCGGATGTTTCTGTCGGCCGACGTGAGAAATCCAGGCGCGGCGGTCATACTTCGCCGATGCCTGACATCGTCCTTGCCACCCTGAACGCACGCTACGCCCACGCCGCCCTCGGTTTGCGCTACCTGCGCGCCAACCTGGGCGAACTGCACGGGCGCAGTGCCATCCGCGAATTCGTCATCGGTCAGAAGACCGAGGAGATGGCCGAGAAGCTGCTGGCCGATCGACCCCGAATCCTGGGTCTGGGCGTCTATATCTGGAATGTGGAGCAATGCACCCGTCTGGTCGCGCTGCTCAAGCTGGTCGCTCCCGATCTGATCGTGGTGCTGGGCGGGCCGGAAGTCAGCCACGAACCTGAGGTGCAGCCCATCTGCGCCCAGGCTGACTACGTCATCAGTGGCTGGGGCGATCTCAGTTTTGCGCGCCTGGCCCGACAGATCCTGGCCGGCGAAGCGCCGCCGGATAAACTGATCAAGGGTGAGCAACCGCCGTTGGCGGCGCTGTCCATGCCCTATGCCGAATATACCGATGAGGATGTCGCTCGCCGCTACATCTACGTGGAGGCCTCACGCGGCTGCCCCTTCAAATGCGAGTTCTGCCTGTCGGCGCTGGACAAGACGGCATGGCCCTTTGAACTGAACCCATTTCTGGCCGAACTGGAGCAGCTCTACGCCCGAGGCGTGCGCCAATTCAAGTTTGTCGATCGCACCTTCAATCTGAAGGTCGATGTATCGCTGGCCATCCTCGAGTTCTTCCTGGCCCGCATCGACACGACCCCGGACGACCCGCCCTTCGTGCATTTCGAGCTGATCCCCGATCATCTGCCGGAACGGCTGAAGAGCGCGATCAGCCGCTTTCCGGCCGGCACGCTGCAGTTCGAGATCGGCATCCAGACCTTCAATCCCGAGGTGCAGACCCGAATCTCGCGCCGCCAGAAGAATCATCTGGCAGAAGACAATCTGCGCTGGCTGCGCACCCACAGCAAGGCCCATCTGCACGTGGATCTGATTGCCGGTCTGCCCGGCGAGAACCTGGCCAGTTTTGCCGCGGGTTTTGACCGTCTGGTGGCTTTGGGACCGCATGAAATCCAGCTCGGCATTCTCAAGCGCCTGCGTGGCGCCCCGATTGCGCGCCACACCCTGGACTTCGACTTGCGCTTCTCGCCAGACCCGCCGTATCAGATTCTGGCCACCGACTGCCTCGATTTTCCAACCTTGCAGCGGGTTTCACGCTTCGCCCGCTACTGGGATCTGATCGCCAACTCCGGACGCTTCAAGCAGACCCTGCCCTGGCTGCTGGGCACCAGCCCCTTCGCGCGCTTCATGGCCTTTTCCGACTGGCTCTATGCCAATACCGGCCAGACCCACGCGCTGGCGCACGATCGACTGGTGCATCTTTTGCAGCAATTTCTGAGCACCGAGGTCGAAACACCTGCGGAAGCGGAACAGGCCTTGATCGACGACTATCGCTCGGCCGGCGGCCGTTCGCGTCTCAGCTTCGAGTCGGGCGACGTGGTGCTGCCGCCACCGCGCAAACGTCAGAGCGGCTCCACGCCGGCGCGACAGGCGAGGCACTTGACGGCTTGACGGTTGGGTCAGCGTCCAAACATGACGCAAGGTCTGGCTGTGCGGCCGCTTGGGGCCTTGTCCCCCTGCAGCGCCGGGGACTCGCTCAGTGCAGCGCTGCTTCGATCGCTGCTCGCAGCTCCGGTGAATCCGGCTTGACCTTGCTCGGGAAGCTCGCGATGACCTTGCCATCCCTGCCGATCAGGTACTTGTGAAAGTTCCAGCCGGGTTCGCCGCCGCCGTCAGTTGCCAGCTGTTTGTAGAAGGGATCAGCGCCCTCGCCCTTGACCACGGTCTTGGCGAACATCGGAAACTTGACCCCGTAGGTGAGGGTGCAGAACTCCAGGATTTCCTTTTCAGTGCCCGGCTCCTGACCGGCGAAGTCATTCGACGGGAATCCAAGCACGGCAAATCCCTGATCCGATAACTCGGCATGCAGTGCTTCGAGGCCGTCGTACTGCGGGGTAAAGCCGCATTTGCTGGCCGTATTCACCACCAGCAGGACCTTGCCCTCGAACTGGCTGCAGAGGTTCACCGGCTCTTTCCCTGCCAGCGGCCGGAATTCGCGATCCAGCAAAGGCGTACAGGCGGCCGAAGCCGACAGCGAGGCGCAACACAACATGGCAGCAAAGGTCAGGCGAGCGAACATGGCATGGAATTCCTCATCAGAGGCAGCCAGTAGAGCACTGTGTGGATTATGGGCGGGTGAAGACAGCCGGCCCATTTCAGCCCGGGATCGCCACTGGGATCGCCGAGTTGTACTCGGCAGCTTTTGACCCCGGAACAGCGAAGAGCCACAGCGCCGACTGCAAGTCGGCGATCCCAGCGTCTACCCGATTCAGACCTTCGGCGTCAGCTTCAGCAGTCGCGCGTTCGCACCGTCTTCCAGCAGATAGATCGCACCATCGGGCCCCTGCTCGACTTCGCGGATGCGCTGGCCCATGTCGAAGCGCTCCACTTCGCGCGCCGATTCTCCGTCGATCTGGATCCGCACCAGCGATTTCGATGACAGGCCTGCCGCCAGCGCGTTGCCATTCCAGGCGGGGAATTGGTTGCCGGTGTAGAAGATGACATCGCCAGGCGAGATCACCGGGGTCCAGCTGATCGCTGGCGCCGAGAATTCCGGGCGGGTGTCATGATCGGGGATGTCACGGCCGTCGTAGTGATCACCGTTGGAGACGATCGGATAACCATAGTTGGCGCCGCGCACCACGCGATTGAGCTCATCGCCGCCCTTGGGTCCCATCTCGATGTTCCACAACTGACCGGCGGGATCGAAAGCCAGACCGAGCGGATTACGATGACCCAGCGACCACACTTGCGCGGCCACACCGCCCTGCTCGGCAAAGGGATTGTCGGTGGGAACGCTGCCGTCGTCGTTCAGGCGCACGATCTTGCCCAGGTTGCCGCTCATGTCCTGGGCCGGATCGAAGTGCTGCCGCTCACCCGAGCTGATGTAGAGATCGCCATTGGGTGCAAAGGCAATGCGGTGTCCGAAATGACCACGACCGCTCATCTTTGGCGTCTGCTCCCAGATGCGCTCGACATTCTCCAGCGTTCCTCCCGTGTCATGGGTGACGAGCTTGGCCCGCACCACCACGGCACCGAAGGTATCGCCCTCGCCGGCTTCGACATAGCTGAGATAGATCAGACCGTTGTCGGCAAACTTCGGATGCGCCACCACGTCCCCGAGCCCGCCCTGGCCACCATAGGCGACTGTCGGCACGCCGCCGATCTCAAGCGTGGCGCCGTCGAGCGCGTGCAGCTTGAGCACGCCCTGCTTTTCGGTTACCAGCAGCCGGCCGTCTGGCAGAAAGGTCATCGCCCAGGGCTCGTTGAATCGCCCCATGTCCGTGGCGACGAAACTCGAATACTCGGTTGTGGCAGCGCTGTCGCCCGGCGCGGTTGCCGGGCTCGGGCTAGCAACGGGCGCGGGCGCGGCCACAGCCTGCGGTGGCGTGGCGTTGCCACAGGACGCCAGAAGAAGGCCGGCAAGGGCCGTAGTCAGTAGCTGTCTGCTCATGGAAGGTCTCCAAAGGAATCGGCGCGGCTCAAGCGGCTCGCAGCGTGCGGGCATGATTTACACAAATGTGAAGGTTGAAGATAGACCTGCCCATGTCATGGGAAAGTCTGTGGCGAGGCTTGGTGCTCCGCTTTGGCTTGCACCATCGAGTACGCTGGCCGAGCATCCGCCTATTCTGATATTCCGGCCAGATCATGTTGCGACTGACAGAACTCAAGCTGCCTCTGGATCATTCAGAGGCGGCACTCAGGGCGGCCATACTGGAGCGATTGGCGATCGCCGACGCCGATCTGCTGGGATTTTCGGTCTACAAGCGCAGCTACGATGCCCGCAAGCGCGGCGCGATCCTGCTGATCTACACCGTAGACGTCGAACTGCGCGACGAATCATCGGTGCTTGCGCGGGCGCCGAAACACGTCGTCCCGAGCCCGGACATGCGCTATCGCTTCGTTACCAGGGCACCGGACACGCTGAAACAACGCCCGGTGATCATCGGCTTCGGGCCCTGCGGTCTGTTCGCGGCACTGATCCTGGCGCAGATGGGATTCCGGCCGATCGTGCTCGAGCGTGGCAAGGCGGTGCGCGAGCGCACCAAGGACACCTTCGGCTTGTGGCGCGCACACAAGCTCGACCCCGAATCCAATGTGCAGTTCGGCGAGGGCGGCGCCGGCACCTTCTCCGACGGCAAGCTCTACAGTCAGATCAAGGACCCGCAGCACTACGGGCGCAAGGTACTGGAAGAGTTCGTGCTGGCCGGCGCGCCCGAGGAGATCCTCTACGTCAGCAAGCCGCATATCGGCACCTTCCGACTGGTCAGCATGATCGAAAAGATGCGCGCCGGCATTGAAGCCCTGGGGGGCGAGATCCGTTTCGGACAGCGGGTTGAAGATGTATTGATCGAAGCGGGGCAACTGCGCGGCGTGCGACTTGCCTCGGGTGAGGAACTGGCTGCCGAACACGTGATCCTGGCGGTCGGTCACAGCGCCCGAGACACCTTCCAGATGCTGCACGCGCGCGGGGTCTACATCGAAGCCAAACCGTTCTCGATCGGCGTGCGCATCGAGCATCCACAATCGCTGATCGACCAGGCTCGATTCGGCCCACAGGCCGGTCACCCGCTGCTCGGTGCGGCGGATTACAAGTTGGTTCATCACTGCAGCAATGGTCGCGCGGTCTACAGCTTCTGCATGTGCCCCGGTGGCACCGTGGTCGCCGCCACCTCCGAAGTCGGCCAGGTGGTCACCAACGGCATGAGCCAGTACTCGCGTAATGAGCGCAACGCCAATGCCGGACTGGTGGTCGCCATCAGTCCTGAGGACTATCCCGGCGGTCCGCTGGCCGGCATCGAATTCCAGCGCCAGTGGGAGCGCAGGGCCTTCGAACTGGGTGGCGGCGACTATTCGGCGCCGGGTCAACGCGTCGGCGACTTCCTGGCCCGACGCCCGTCCACCGAATTCGGCAGCGTGCTGCCTTCGTACACCCCCGGAGTGCGTTTGGGCGAAATCGACAGCGCCCTGCCCGATTACGCCATCGAAGCCCTGCGCGAGGCGATCCCGGCCATGGACCGGCAGATCAAGGGTTTCGCCATGGCCGATGCGCTGCTGACCGGCGTCGAAACCCGCACCTCCTCGCCCATCCGCATCAAGCGCGGCGCCGACTTCCAGAGCATCAACACCCGCGGCCTCTACCCGGCCGGTGAAGGCGCCAGCTACGCCGGCGGCATCTATTCCGCCGCCATCGATGGCATCGAAGTGGCACAGGCAGTGGCGCTGGCGATGGTCGGGGAACCATGAATCAGATTCGAGCGGACTTGCCAATGGCGCGTATTGCGACAATGCTTCACGCAACAATTCGTCAAGAAGCACGGGAAGCCATCATGAGCACCAGACGCGACCATATCCAGATCGCCTTCGAATCCATTCAGTGCTTTGCCAACGATGGCAAGCTGGACGCCGAGGAACTGGGCAAGCTCGTAGCCATCGCCGAGCGCGACGGTGTCTTTGATCCGGACGAGGTTCGGGTGTTGAGCAGCATCATCAAGCGCATCCAACCGCAGGAAGTCGACGATGTCATGCGCCAGCGCCTTGACGAACTCAGCCAGAAACTGCGCACGCGCTGAGCGAAACGCCGGCTGAGCCAATCATCCGTCGAATCTGGATTTCAGGGGTCAGCCTTTTGAAATACGGGCAGGTCTCGGGTTGATCCATCAGACGAGCGTCTGCTTTCGCCCGCTGCCGAGCTTGAGCATCGCTGCCCTTCCGCGTAGGACTACCGGCACTCGCCTGATTCGGATGACCAATCCGAGACTTGCGACTTCCAGCATGAAGGAGTCTCAGGGATGAGCGGACGATTTGCTCTCGCGTCTGTGTTGGCCAGCCTTGGCCTGGGGATGGTGGGTGGCTACGCGAGCGCAGCTCTCGCAAAGCCGGTGTCGCTGCCGGTCGAATTTCGCTGCGACCGTTTCTTCGTCGAGCCCAAGACCGCCGATGGCGCAAAGCTGCGGCTGTACACCGATACCGGTGGTGGCCTGTGGCTGTCGGAAGCGGCCGTCCAGCGTCTGGATCTGGATGTGGTGACCTTGACCGAGAACGACAAGCCGATGCGCTTCGCCGCACTGCCCGACTTTGCCGCCGGGAAGGGAATTCCGGCACTGGATGCGGACAGCGATCCGCGCAGCGGGCCCGCCCGGGGCAGGCTCTACGTGATGCCCGGCGATCCGCCCGCAGGTTTCGGCGACGGCATGCTCGGGCAGGATTGGTTCGCCGGTCGCCGCTGGACCTTCGACTACGCGAGCGGCCAGCTCTGGGTAGAGGCAACGCCGATCGATGCCCGGGACCCGCACGTCGTTCCACTTGGCTTCCCCACGGACGAATCCGGTCGGCGCAAGGCCAGCTTCCCCAGCATCGTGGCGACGGTCGACGGCGTTGAGCTGCCCTTCTTGTTCGACACCGGCGCCACCATCTCGGCCTCCGCCGAGGCGGCGCAAGCCATCGGCATGAAGGGAGCTGGCGAATGCGGCACCAGTTTCATCGTCGCCAGCGTGTTCGATGACTGGCGCCAGAAGCATCCCGATTGGCAGGTGGTCGAGAATGCCGATGTGCGCAGCGGCGCGGCCGCGGGGGCAGCGATGATCGAGGTGCCAGCAGTCAGCATCGCCGGACATACGGTCGGCCCGGTGTGGTTCACCCGCCGCGCGGACTCCAATTTTCACGAGTACATGTCCAGTTTCATGGACCGAAAAGTAGAGGGCGCCCTCGGCGGTTCGCTGCTGCGCTGGTTTGTGGTCGACGTCGACTACCCCGGCGCCCGCGCCCGATTCACGCGCATTCCCGACTCTGGTCAAGAATAGGTTGGCGGTGAGCGCAGCGAACCCCAACGGCGGGGACTCTGCGGCGTCAACGAAGTTGGGCTGCGCTGTCCCTGCCCGCATGCGGGCTGCTTGGTTGGCGCCCTTGTTCAGGGTTATGCTGGTCTTTGCGCACCATCGCGGGGGTCCGTCGCATGAAGAAGCTGACAGCAACGGTCGGAGTCGCATTGTTTCAGGCAGCCACTATCCCAGCGGCGCTTGCGGACGAGGACTTCGATCGATTCCTGGGGAGTGTGTACACCTATTGCGACGCCGTCGTCCTGGGGCAGTACTGGGGTGAAGCCACCGAGGACGCGAAGGGCAGGATCGGTCGCAAGCTCGGCTGGGGCGACGACGATATCCTGATGCAGGAAGCCAATCAGGCCCGCAGCAACGGGTTGCAGTGCAGCTTCGCCGACACCGAGTTCACCTATGACGACGCCGAAGTCCTGGCCAAGTACTGGAAAATCAGCGTGGACGAGGCGAAAGCGGGACTGACCAAAAAAGCGTCGCGCGGGGAAACGCTGCTGGCCAAGGTGAAAATTGGGGATGCGCGATATGCGCCCCCGGGCGTCTATTACGACGACGGCCCGCCCGGACGCTGAGTCAAGGCTCTTGCGCCACCGCCATCGTGAGCGCTGATATCGATTGGCAAATCGGCGTCGAGATCGAGCTGATCGCGCCGCCGGGCAGCAGCCGGGCCGACTATGCGCGGGCGCTTGCGGACGCCTGCGCAGGCCGCGTTCGCAGCATCTGGCACCAGGATACAGAGCCCAGCCTGGTCGGGGCTCAAGGGGTCTTTGAGAACCTCACCCAAGGCTTTGAGGTCTACGATGCCGCGGGCAATCTGGTCGTTCGCTGCGTCGATGATTTGACGCTGCAACACGATTTGCATCGGCACGCCGCCCCCAAGCCCGGCTGGTGGCGGATCCTCAGCGATGATCCCAGGCTGCTGCGTCTGATCGGTCGGCATGTCGATCCCGCCGCGCAATTGCCAGAAGCGCTGGCAACCGTGCTGCCCGTGTTTGCGGCCGAACTGCTGCCCGTTCCCGATGGGGTCTATCGCCTCATCGATCCCGCCGGGGCACCGCTGGCGCTGGCGGCGCCGCTGCCTGGCGAGCGCGAGCGTGGATGCGAGCTCATCACGCCGCCGATGCGCGCAGGACAGGCGCGCGCACTGACACGGCTGCTGGAACTTGCAAGGCGTCTGGGGTTCACGGTGCCCCGCGAAGGCGCCACCCATCTGCATTTCGACGCGGCGCCACTCTGCAACGCCGAGGCGATCGCAAACCTGGTGCTGCTGTTGTCGACTCATGGACCTGCATTGCGTCGATTGTGCAAGACACCCGCGCACTTCCGGCGTGTCGGCACTTGGCCCGGTGCCCTGCTGTCATGCGTCAATGCGATCGATTTCCGCAGCCTGCCCTGGCCCGAGGCGCAGGCCCGCCTGCGCACCCTGGGGCTGAGCAAGTACTGCGATTTCAATCTGAAGAACATCGCCTATGGCCGCGAGTCCCTGCACACCTTCGAGGTCCGAATACTGCCGGCGTACCTGGATCCAGAGGCTGTGCTGCTCGCCGCGGGCTTGTTCGCGGCACTGCTGCGCCATTGCACGGACCTGACTTCGACAGCGAACCCGGCTTCGTGGACCGGGCTGTCGCTGGCATCTCTGCTTGAGAGAATACCGATGAGCGCGGCGCATCGGGACTACTGGCTGGCAAGGGCGGCCTCCGACCACGCCGAAGACGATGGCTCGGACCGCTGACCCGTAGCCGGACAGTTCCGAGACCATCCTGATCATGGGAAAGGTGCCGGAGGGAACGACGATACTCGCGAGAACGACGTTCACGGCAAGCTACTCGGGCTGGGTGCCCCAGCACTCTCTCGAACACGGACTTGCACGGCCCCCGAAAAGGCCCTGCCGGTTGTTCGGCGGTGGATAAATCGGCACCATCGCCGCCCCACGCCTATCACACCACCATCAGCATGGATGATTGGACTGACGGCTACGTCACCGAGGTGCCGTACAGCGTGAACCATTTCCCCGAAATGGCGCCCGCGCATCTGCGTCTGGCACTGCTGCAGGCCGGGCTGGCCGCGCCCAACACTGACCGTGATTTCACCTATCTCGAACTCGGTTTCGGTCAGGGCCTCGGTCTCAACATGCTGGCCGCCGCACACCCGCAGGGCCGATTCTTTGGCAATGACTTCATGCCCGCGCATGTGGCCGCCGCGCAAGCGCTTGCCGATCAGGCCGGACTCAGCAACTTGCAACTCGTGCAGGACAGCTTTTCCCAACTGCGCGGGCGCGATCTGCCGCCCATGGACTTCATTGTCCTGCACGGCGTCTACTCTTGGGTCAATGCGGACAATCGCGCCCACATCGTTGCGCTGATCGCGCGTTTGCTCAAACCCGGTGGCGTGGTCTACCTGTCCTACAACTGCATGCCTGGCTGGGCCCACAAGGCGCCGCTGCAACGCCTGATGAGCGAAGCCGCGCAAAGGCAAAGCCGCGGCAGCGCACTGCAAGGCTTCCACGCGGCACGCGATCTGCTGAGGCAACTGGACGCCGCCGACGCCGCCTTCTTTGCCAACAACCCCGGCGCGCGCACCGCGCTGCGCGAGATCGCGAACGCCAGCGACGCCTATCTGCTGCACGAATTTGCCCCCCGCGGCTGGACACCCTTCTACTGCACCGATGTCGCCGCCGACATGGGCCGCGCCGACCTGCAATTTGCCGCCTCTGCCAAGCTGTTTTCCAACTTTCCACAATGGTCGTTACCGCCCGAGTTGCGCGCCGTGATCGATGCCACCGAAGACTCAGGGATGCGCGAACTGCTGCGTGATTTCGCCATGCAAACGCCCTTGCGCCGCGATGTGTACCTGCGCAGCCCGCGTACACTCAATGCCGCCGAGATCGAGCAGGAATACGACGCCACCCTGCTCGCCCTGCAACGCCCTCCCGCCAGCTGTGCGCGTCATGTGCGCACGCCGATCACGGCCCTGCACCTGGAGGATGATGTGGTCGACGCGCTACTGGCAGCACTCGCCGGCGGCCCGCAAACCATCGCTGCCCTGAGGGCACTGCCTGCCCTGGCCAACGCCAGTCCGGCCAGCATCCGCGAAACGCTTAACCTGATGCTGTGCCTCGGTTACCTCGGCCCGGCAACGGCCCCGAAAGTCGAAACCCGAGGCCGCGTGCATGCCCTGAACAAGGCCTTGCTCAAACGCCTGCATGCCGGCGAACGCCTGTCCGGTTTTGTATCGCCCGCACATTCCGCAGCTGTCGCCATCGCCTATCACGACCAACTCTTCCTCGCGGCCCAGCAGAACGGGCACAGCAATCCCGATACACTGGCCTCGTATGCCGAAAACGTGCTGCAGATCAGCACCGGGCCCACGGCCACTCCATCGGCATTGCCTGACTTGCAACGCGAAGCGCGCAACTTCCTGCAGTACGGCGACGAGTACTACCGCTCGCTGGATCTGTTCGGCGCTACCTGAGCCCTATTCGCAACGCGACTCACGACGCTGGTTCAGAGATTCCCTGAGCGACTTTCGGCGGTAGCAATAGCCAAAAGCTGCTGCCGCCGCCGCGGCGGGGGCGTAGGCCCAGGGTCCACCCATGAGTGCATGCAAGCTGCCGGGCGATGGCAAGACCCAGGCCACTGCCGCCGCTGGAGTGCTGGCGCGCTGGGTCGCTGCGGTGAAAGGGGCGGAAGATAGCCTCGCGCTGGTCGGCTCGAACGCCGGGGCCGCGGTCGCGCACGCCGATGCAGAGGACACCACGCAAGCGACGGCAGACGAGATCCAGCTTGCCGCCGCCGTGCAGCTGTGCATTGGCAACGAGGTTTGCCACCGTCCGCTCCAGCGCCAATGGCGGCAGGGTTGCAGCGCAGGCGTTCGCGTGCAGTCGCAGTCGCACACTGCCAGGGAGCTGTGCCTCGGCGCCGTCGGCGACGTCCTGTAGTAGCGCGCACAAGTCGAGCGGTTGAGTCGGTTCGGCCTGGCGCGCGCGGGTCAGCTCCATCTGTGCGCCAATCAGACGGTTCATCCCGGCGATGTCGGACTCCATGCGCCGGCGCGCCGCTTCGTCAATGCCGGGCTGCACGCCGAGCGCCATCGACAACCTTGCGAGCGGACTGCGCAGATCGTGCGAGATGCCTGCCATGAGGGTCAGCTCCTGCTCGCGCTGCGCTGCGATCTGCTGCGCCATGGTGTGTATCGCCTGGTCCAGGGCATGCAACTCTTCGATACGACTGGGCAGCGAGGATGCGGGCGCGCCGCCCCGGCCAATCTCGCGGGCGCCCACGGCAAGGGCGCGCACGGGTCGACTGAGCCGCCGCGCCAGCAGGGCGGCCGTCGCCAGGCTGAGCAGCAAGATCGCGCACATCGCCAGCAGCACGGCCCGACCTGGACGCTGCGGCAAGCGTGTCTTGCCGAAGTCGAAACGCAGCCACTGCCGGTCGAATAGAATCTCGACCTGGAAGCGCTGCGGCAGAGTCTCACTGACATGCACGCGTGCAGCGCCGACGCGCAGGCGCAGGGCCTCGCGCAGCAAGTTCAGAAAAGGATGATGACGCACCCCATCATCGAGCGGGCGGGTCACTTCGGCGATCCCCAGCTGGTTCTGCTGACGCAATTCGGTCGCCCATCCGGCGCGCTCTGCCGCAGGAAGCTCGGCGTAGCGTTCGCCCGAAAGCAGCAGCAGCGCAGCAAGGTCATCGGCGCTGCGTTCAGCCAAGGGGCGCAATGCGAGCGCATAGGCCAGCCAGGCGGCGCATGCCAGCGCCAGCGACATGCCAGCGAAAACCGTCCACAACACATTCGCGAACAGGCTCTGGCGCCTCATGGGCGCGTGTCTCCGCGCGGCGCGAACAGGTAGCCCTCGCCCCATGCCGTGCGCAGGTACACCGGTGATTCCGGGGATTCCTCGATCTTGCGTCGCAGCCGGGTCACGCGCACGTCGATGCTGCGGTCGAAAGGCGTGCGTTCGAAGCCGCGCAAAAGCGAGACCAGATGGTCGCGCGTGAGAACCTGATTGGGGTGGTCGACCAGGATCCGCAGCAGGTTGTACTCGCCGGTCGTCAGCGGCACTTCGACCTCGTCGCGCAGCAGCACATGGGCGGCACGATCCAGCCGGAACGGTCCGAAGCGACTGGACTCCGGTGCGGCCGCCGGTGCGCCGCGACGCAGCACCGCGCGCACCCGCGCCAGCAGTTCGCGCGGGCCGAAGGGCTTGGCGAGATAATCGTCAGCGCCGACCTCCAGTCCGACTACGCGGTCGACTTCGTCGCCGCGAGCCGAGACCATGATCACCGGCGGGCCGCCACCGGCGCGCAGGCTGCGCAGCAGCGACAGCCCATCCTCACCCGGCAGCATCAAGTCGAGCACCACCAGGTCTGGGGTATGCAGGGCCATCGATTCGCGCATCGCGCGCCCATCACCGACCCCATCGACCCGGTACCCGTGGTTGCCGAGGTAGCCCACCACCAGTTCCCGTAGCGCCGCGTCGTCGTCAACCACCAGAATGCGTTGGCCCAGTTCTTCGCTCATGGCGGAATGGTAAGCGGAAGGAGAACCGAGACGCTGACCTGAAACAAGCTGAAACATGCTGTTACCGGTCAGAAATCGGGTGGCAACAGCTTGCCTGGACACTGAACTCAACCCCATTCAAGGAGACCATCATGAACAGGCAATGGATTCTGGCGCTGGCGTTGTCTGGCACGCTCAGCATGATTGCCCACCCGGTGGAGGCCGGCCGCGGTGGTGGCGGAGGTCAATGGGTCCCGTCGTTGACCAGTATGGAACAGGCTGACCTGGTGTTCATGCGTCAGGAGGAGAAGCTCGCGCGCGACATCTACCTGCACAGTGAGGAGCGCTATGCGATCCCGCCATTCGCCAACATCGCCGCTTCCGAGCAGCGGCACATGGACGCGATGTTGCAGGTGCTGCAGCGCTACCGCGTGTCCGACCCGGTCGCTGGTTCTCCAATCGGCCAGTTCGCCGATTCCAGCCTACAGGCGTTGCACGACAACCTGCTGGCGCTCGGCGACAACAGCGCACTGACGGCGCTGAAGGTCGGCGGGTTTATCGAGGAAGCCGACATGCGCGACATCGTTGCCGCGATCGATCGTTCAGAGCACGCCGACATTGATCGGGTCTACGGCAACCTGCTGTGCGGCTCGCGCAATCACTTGCGCGCCTTCGCGGGACAGATCGTGCTCGCCACAGGGCTGCCTTATTCCGCGCAGTTGCTGCCGCAGACCGAGGTGGATGCCATCGTGTCCACGCCGCAGGAGCGCTGCGGCAACTGAGTCGGCGCGGGTAAGTAGTGGCAGAAACCCGGACGATCCCAGAAACCACGACTCGGCAGATGCCCGGACACCCAGGCGTTCTGCCGCCACCTCGCGTCATCGCCCGGACAGCGCTACGCGCAGTTCGGGCTACAAGAGCCCAAGGCGCCGGCTTTCGAGCAGGGAGTCCACAAGATGCGCCGGCGTCACGCCCCTCGGACCAGCGCTGAAGAGGAACAGTCGCCACTCGACGTTGACGGAATGGCAGTCTCGCCCGACCGGTCGGGCCGCCACTCGTCATAGCGTCTTCTGATTGACGATCGGCTGATCGCCCGCGGAGGGATGCCTGTCAATGTGCCAATGCTCGCCTTGATCCGCGCTGCGCAAGATGGCCTGGTTTCGGCAGCGCAGGAACAAGGCTTGATCGGTGGAGATGCCGCTCAGCAGCTCGTAGCAAGTGGCTGGCATTACCCTCAGTGCCTTCCAGCTGAACCGATCCTTGGGTTTGGTCGATTCGAGCAGATAGGGCTGCGAACTCGCCTTGATACGCTTGCGGCTGTCGCGGGTCAGTTTGGGGCCAACCAGCATCACGCGATTCTTGTCGACCACGTAGGGTGGGCAGATCTCGGAGAGCTGTCCGCCGATATGGGTGCGCTGAGGTCGTTGCACTTTGAGCCAACTGCTCCCGCCATCCAGGGAATACACGGCATCCTCCTGTTTTCCGCTGAGACCGAATAGATAACCATTCGGCTGCTGGAATGCGGTTATCAAAGGTTGACCGCTGTCCATGGCTTCGACCTGACCGCCCTCGAATCTGAAGCGCCAGCGTTTGGCCCCGATGGCGAGACGAATGCCGCCGTGATCGCTTCCGAGCACGTTGAGACGGGTGGGCAGCGGACTGGTGGTCAACTGTCGATATTCATTGAGACTGACGAAGATTCCATCCGGCCTGAGATCCGCCGGTTCAAAACCCTCCTCCCGACCGAAACTCGCGAGTTCCTGCCAGCTGAGATCAGTCACGGATACGCGCAGCAACATCGCACGCGTCTGAGAACTGGCAAGGACATAGATCTGGCCATCTTCCAGTCGCTCGATCCAGTGCAGCACGTAATTGGCCGGCATGCGCTTCTCGTCCACCCACTCTGCGCCGTCGGCAGACCGGCGAGCCAAGAGGCCGCGATCGCCAACGATCAGCAGACTCCCGTCAATCGCCAGCACGTCATTGATCTCGGTGCTGTAGGGCGTATCGATGGACGTCCAGTGAGCATCTCCCTTGCGCAGCCAGAGCTGCCCCAGCTGCCCCGGAAGTGCCAGCTGACCATCGGCTAGCCGGCGCGGTCGGCCAGTGATTGCCGCGTCGCGCAAGGCCGGTGGTAGCTCGAGCTTCGTCGCCGCGATTCCGGTGGCGTCAAAGCCAGACTCGGGGATCGGCTCCAATGCGTGTTCCGCCGCGGGGACTTCTGCCAGTCGCGGGAATGCGGCACCGAACCAAGGGTGCAGCGGGGGAAGCGCCGGCACTCGAACCATGACACCGGTGGTCTGCCACTGGAGCCAGACCCGCTTGCGCTCACTGTCAGGCAGAAAGTGGAAAACCAAGGCCCCCGCGTCGCTGAACCGGCCCGCCTCGACCCGAAACTTGCCCAGGCTCTCGGGCACAGAGACCTTGTATTCGCTCTCTTCGCCCACCTGCATGACGCGTCCCCAGAATTCGGTCATGCGGTATTCGCCAGCCGGCAAGGCGCCAACAAATATCTGTCCGCTGCTCAGCCCTTCGTGCCTCACGGGCAAGGTGTAGCTCTTGGATTTGCCATCGATCCGCTCCACTCCCAGGCGCGTCCAGCCACGGAAGTTGAGCCAGTCGATTTCGACGTTCGAAACCAGTTGCACCGCAACAAAGCCGACGTCGTCGGGGAAATGCTCCCTCGCATCAAGGTCCGGATTCCAGCCAAAACCGAAACTCCTGGATCCCAGGGTCAAGAGAGCAAGAAATATCCAAGGTCGAAGCACGCAAACGTCTCCCAGAACAGGTTCAGCCCGAAACGAGCGCGGTCGCGCCGAAACAACAACTCTCGCGGGCAGAGCCCGCTCCTGCAAGAAGCCCGCGCAGGATGCGGTGAGGTGCGCTCATCCCCGCTTACATATTCCGCCGATACTCCCCGCCCACGTCATACAGGGCATGGCTGATTTGCCCCAGTGAGTGGGTCTTGACCGCCTCCATCAGCGCTGCGAACAGGTTCTCGCGGGCGCGGGCGATCGCCTGGAGGCGTTTCATGGGTTTGCCGCCTTCGGCGGGATTGGGCAGCGCGACCTCGTTGCGGGCTTCCTGGAAGGCCTTGACGTTGGCGATCTGCTGGCCTTTCTCGGCTTCGGTGCTGCGGATCAGTTCGATGGTGGTGGCGACTTCGCCGGCGTGGTCCTTGGGCAGATAGGTGTTGACGCCGATCAGCGGCAGGCTGCCGTCGTGCTTCTTGTGCTCGTAGTACATCGATTCTTCCTGGATCTTGCCGCGCTGGTACATGGTGTCCATGGCACCGAGCACGCCGCCGCGCTCGCTGATGGCTTCGAATTCCTTGTACACGGCTTCTTCGACCAGATCGGTGAGGTAGTCGACGGCAAAACTGCCCTGCCAGGGGTTCTCGGTGAAGTTCAGGCCGAGCTCGCGGTTGATGATCAGCTGGATGGCCACCGCGCGGCGCACGGACTCTTCGGTGGGCGTGGTGATGGCTTCGTCGTAGGCGTTGGTGTGCAGGCTGTTGCAGTTGTCGAACAGCGCGTACAGGGCCTGCAGCGTGGTGCGGATGTCGTTGAACTGGATCTCCTGGGCGTGCAGTGAACGGCCGGAGGTCTGGATGTGGTACTTCAGCATCTGGCTGCGCGGGCTGGCGCCGTAGCGCTCGCGCATCGCGCGAGCCCAGATACGGCGGGCCACGCGGCCAATCACGGTGTATTCCGGGTCCATGCCGTTGCTGAAGAAGAAGCTCAGGTTCGGCGCGAAATCGTCGACCTTCATGCCGCGCGCCAGGTAGTACTCGACGATGGTGAATCCATTGCTCAGTGTGAAAGCCAACTGGCTGATCGGGTTGGCGCCAGCTTCGGCAATGTGATAGCCGGAGATCGACACCGAGTAGAAGTTGCGCACGGCGTTGTCGACAAAGAACTGCTGGATGTCACCCATCATCTTCAGCGCGAATTCGGTGCTGAAGATGCAGGTATTCTGGGCCTGATCCTCTTTCAGGATGTCGGCCTGCACCGTACCGCGCACGCTCTTCAGCGTGCGCGCCTTGATCCTGGCGTAGGTTTCGGCATCGACCACCTGATCACCGGTGACGCCAAGCAGGCCCAGCCCCAGGCCATCATTGCCCTCGGGCAACATGCCGGCGTATTGCGGGCGCGGGCGATCCTGGTACAGCGCAGCGATACGTTCGCGTGCCGCTTCCCAGCGCTGGCCGTCTTCGCGCAGGTATTTCTCCACCTGCTGATCGATGGCGGTGTTCATGAACATCGCCAGGATGATCGGCGCCGGGCCGTTGATGGTCATCGACACCGAGGTCGTCGGATCGCACAGATCAAAGCCCGAATAGAGCTTCTTCATGTCGTCGACGGTGGCTATGGACACGCCGGAATTGCCGATCTTGCCGTAGATGTCGGGACGGATCGCCGGGTCTTCGCCGTACAGCGTGACTGAATCGAAAGCGGTCGACAGCCGCGCTGCCGGCTGGCCCACCGACAGGTAATGGAAACGCCGATTGGTGCGCTCGGGCGTGCCTTCGCCGGCGAACATTCGGGTGGGATCTTCACCCACACGGCGATAGGGAAACACGCCGCCGGTATAGGGATAGGCGCCCGGCAGGTTTTCCTTCATCAAGAAACGCAGCAGGCTGGACCAGTCCTTGAAGGTGGGCGCGGCGATCTTCGGGATTTTCTGGTGCGACAGCGAATCGCGGTAATTCTCGACGCGGATGACCTTGTCGCGCACCTGGTATTCGGTCACCGGATCGACGATGGACTTGAGTCGATCCGGCCATTCCTGCAAGAGCTGAATGGCATCGCTGCTGAGCGCGCGCACGGCATCGTTGTAGCGCTGCCGCAGCACGCGGATGGCGTGCTCGTCGGCAGCCGCGTCGCGGGCCCGGTCGTCCAGCAGATAGCTGCTGCGATCGCTGCGTACCGTCTCGGTGTCGGAGCGTTGGCTGGCCGGTGCCATCAACGCGTCGTTGGGATACAGATGCAGCGGTTCCGGACGCAGGGCATCGCCCATGTCGCCCAACACCCGATAGAAACTCTCGGCGCGCGCCGCCGCCTCGGCCTGAGCGTCGATACCGCGATTGACGCCCCTGCCCTGCTCGGCAATCTCCGCCAGATAACGCACCTGCGCACCAGGAATCAGCACCGTCGCCCGCGGTTCTTTCAGCGAGGTATCGATGCGCGGCTCGAAGTCGCAGCGTACGCTGCCGATGGAGCGAGGGCGCTCTTCCCCCTGCCCCGTGCCCCCTGCCCCGTGCCCCATCTTCGCCTTCAACAAGCGGCACAGATTCACAAACATCCACGACACACCGGGATCATTGAACTGACTGGCGATGGTCGGGTAGACCGGCACGTCTTCGTCCTTCATCTGGAAAGCCGTGCGATTGCGCTTCCACTGCTTGCGCACATCGCGCAGTGCGTCCTCGGCACCGCGCTTGTCGAACTTGTTCAGCACTACGAGTTCGGCGAAATCGAGCATGTCGATCTTTTCCAGCTGGCTGGGTGCACCGAAGTCGCTGGTCATCACGTAGACCGGGAAATCGACCATGTCGACGATTTCCGAATCGCTCTGGCCGATGCCCGCGGTCTCGACCATGACCAGATCGAAACCCTCACTGCGCAGATAAGCGATGCAGTCCTTGAGCACCACATTGGTGGCCACGTTCTGACGACGGGTGGCCATCGAGCGCATGTACACCCGCGGGCTACGCAGCGTGTTCATGCGGATGCGGTCGCCCAGCAGCGCACCGCCACTGCGACGGCGGGTAGGATCGACCGAGATCACCGCGATCTGCATCTCCGGGAACGAGGCCAGGAATCGATTCAGCAACTCATCGGTGACACTGGACTTACCGGCCCCGCCGGTGCCGGTGAGGCCGATGACGGGCACGCGGCCGCCAGCCAGCTGCCACTGCTTGCGCAAACTCGCCAGTTCGGTCTCGCTGTAGCCATTGCTCTCGATGGTCGACAGCACATGGCCGATCCCGATCTCGCGATGCGCCGCTTCTGCCTCTCCCGTGCCCCGTGCCCCCTGCCCCGCGCCCCGCTGCTCCCGCCCCTTGCGCGTACGTCGCACCAGATCCTCAATCATCGCCACCAGCCCCATCTGCATGCCGTCGTTGGGGTGATAGACACGCTCGACGCCGTAGGCATGGAGTTCGGCAATTTCCTCGGGCGTGATGGTGCCGCCGCCGCCGCCAAAGACACGGATGTGGCCGGCACCGCGCTCGCGCAGCATGTCGACCATGTACTTGAAGTACTCCATGTGGCCGCCCTGGTAACTGGACAGGGCGATGCCATCGGCGTCTTCCTGCAGCGCGGCGCGGACCACGTCTTCGACCGAGCGATTGTGTCCGAGATGGATCACTTCGGCGCCCTGACTCTGAATCAGCCGGCGCATGATGTTGATCGCGGCGTCATGGCCATCGAACAGGCTGGCTGCAGTGACGAAGCGCAGCGGTCCCTGTTCGCTGGCGCTCGCACTGGCGGGCAGTTGCTGGTGGGCGGGCGTGCTCATGCGGGCTCCGGAATCTGGCGATCTGAGCCGCCGATTCTAGCCCGGGCTTGCATGCATTGTTTGCCGACGTGACGGCGTGTTGCGGTCTGCACGTGAGAGTACGGCGCCCGCCGTGCCAAGGGAACCCGCCTTGCACGTTCACCGCCGCAGTTCGCAGCGCCAGGGGCAGCTCCTCGGCACGCTCGGCGCAGCACCACCTGTGCCATCACAATTGCTTGCCGAGTTTGGAGCAGCGACCTCTGGTCAATGCAGAATGTTATGTTATAACACATCAATCGAGATCGCCGATGCGTTCTCCTGTGCCCGGGCTACGCGGGCCTGCGAAATGCATCAGCGCGCCAACCCCGGAAAACCAAGATCCCGACATGAATCGACTTTCCCTGCTGTCGCTGACACTGTTGTGTACGCTCAAACTGAACTCCGCCAGCGCTGCGGACGACCCGCGCATCCAGGAACTGGCGGCGCGTATCCAGGCGCTGGAGACCAATGCCGAACAGCTGCGCGCCCAGGCAGCGCAGGCGCAGGCGGATGCAGCCGCGGCGATGGCCGAGTTGCAGCAGCTGAGATTCTCACAACGCCAGCCAGAACCCGCGCCGCAGCCCGCGCCTGCAGCACTGGCAAGTTCCAGCAGCAACGCCTTCAATCCGGCCATCAGCCTGATTCTGAACGGCGTTTACAGCCATCACTCGCTGGATCCGGAAGGCTACCAACGCAGCGGCTTTCCGCTGGTTGGCGAAGGCCGGCCCAGCGAGCAGGGCCTGAAGCTGGGCGAGAGCGAGATATCGATGTCGTCCAATATCGATGACAAGTTCTACGGCCAACTGACGCTGGCCTTTGGCAGCGAAGATGGCGACACCGAAGTCGGCATCGAAGAAGCTTTCATCGACACCACCGCGCTGCCCAATGGCTTCACCCTGCGTGCCGGACGCTTCTACTCCAATATCGGCTATCTCAACAGCCATCACCGACATACCGACGGTTTCGTCGACCGCCCGTTGGCCTATCAGGCTTTCCTCGCCAACCAATACGGCGATGATGGTGTGCAGCTGCGCTGGGTGGCGCCTACTGATCTCTATCTGGAAGTGGGAGCCGAGCTGATGCGTGGCGACAACTACCCGGCTGGCGGCGCCGCCAGGCAGGGCGTGGGCGTGCGCACCGCCTTTGCCCATCTGGGCGGCGACATCGGCACTGAACAGTCCTGGCTGGCGGGCATTTCCATGCTGGATGCCCGCAGCGTGGAGAGCGAGGATGGCTTCAGCGGCGACAGCAAGCTCTACATTGCCGATGCCACCTGGAAATGGGCGCCACGGGGCAACTTCAAGGATGGCGGACTGACCTTGCGCGCGGAATATTTCCGCGATGATCGCGATGGCAGCCTTGCCGACCCGGAATCCGGGACGCTGGACCTCTGGCACGGGCGGCGCAGCGGCGCCTACATGGAGGGCGTGTATCGCATCAATCGGCGCTGGGATACCGGCTATCGCTACGATCGGCTTTGGGCCGATGATTCCGGCCCGCTGGCCAGCGATCATGATCCGGTGCGGCACAGCCTGATGCTGACCTGGCGCAACAGCGAATTCAGCCTGTTCCGGCTGCAGTTCAGCCAGGACGAGCCCAATGCATTCGACACCGACAATGCGGTCTATCTGCAATATCAAACCAGTCTGGGCGCCCATGGGGCCCACAAGTTCTGACAAGGATTCGCCATGAAAAGCCTGTGGTTCGCGCTGTTGTTGCTGGGCCTGGGAGCCAGTGCTCCGGCACAGGCACTGAATGTGTTTGCCTGCGAGCCCGAATGGGCCTCGCTGACGCAGGAACTGGCGGGTGATCTGGCCACGGTAGAGAGCGCGACCAGTGCGCTGCAGGATGTGCACCAGATCGAGGCCAAGCCCAGCCTGATCGCCCGGATGCGTCGCGCCGATCTGGTGGTGTGTTCAGGAGCCGGGCTGGAGGCTGGCTGGCTGCCGCAACTGATTCGGCAGTCGGGTAACAACAAGGTGGCATCGGGTGCCGGTGCCTTCATGGCTGCGGAACAGGTCGAGACCCTGGAGAAGCCCAGCCAGCTTGATCGCGCCGACGGCGATGTGCATCCGCAGGGCAACCCGCATGTGCAGCTCGATCCCTACCGCATGCTGACCATCGCCAAGGCGCTGAGTGCGCGCCTGACCGAGCTGGATGGCACTCACGCCGGCAACTATGCCGAGCGCCTGTCTGATTTCTCGACGCGCTGGCAGGCGGCGATCTCACGCTGGGAAGCCCAGGCGGCACCGCTGAAAGGCCGCAAGGTGGTGGTCAATCACGCCAGCTGGATCTATCTGCTGCAGTGGCTGGGCATGGCACAGATCGGCGCGCTGGAACCCAAGCCCGGCGTGCCGCCGACCAGTGGCCATCTGGCGAGTCTGGTGGAGCTGAGCAAATCGCAATCCACACTGGCCATCATCAGCGCCGCCTATCAGGACCCCAAGGCCGGCGAATGGCTGTCCGAACGTACCGGCGTACCAGCTGTGGTGCTGCCCTTCACCGTGGGCGGCAATGATCAGGCCAAGGATCTGTTTGGCCTGTACGATTCCACCATCGACCTGCTGCTCGGCGCGATCAAGTGAACTGGGATGGACTGGATATCGGCATCCTCGGACCGGCCTTCCTGGCCGGTCTGCTGGTGCTGTCCACGCACGTGCCCCTGGGCCAGCAGGTGCTCGCGCGCGGCATCATCTTCATTGACCTCGCTCTGGCGCAGGTCGCAGCCATGGGTGTCATAGGGGCGCAGTATTTCGGCATTGATGAGCACGGCTACGGCGTGCAGGCTGCTGCAGCCCTGGCAGCGCTGGCGGGCGCGGGCCTGCTGACCTGGACCGAGAAACGCTGGCCCGAATACCAGGAACCGCTGATCGGCACGCTGTTCGTGCTGGCGGCCACCGGTGGTTTGCTGCTGCTGGCCAACAACCCGCATGGCGGCGAGCATCTCAAGGACCTGCTCGTGGGGCAGATCCTTTGGGTGAGTTATGGCCAGCTCATACCCGCGGTGCTGCTGTCGGCGGTCTTGCTGGGCGTGATCTGGTTGCGCACGGGCAGCCTCTCGGGACTGCTCTTCTACGCCGTGTTCGCGCTGGCGATCACCGCCTCGGTGCAACTGGTGGGGGTTTATCTGGTCTTTGCCAGCCTGATCGTCCCGGCGCTGGCCACGGTGGGTCTAGGCGGCCGTCGTCGACTGCTGATGTCCTACAGCATCGGCGTTCTGGGTTATGTGCTCGGCCTGGCGATGTCGGCGGTGCTGGATTTGCCCAGCGGCGCCATGATCGTGTGGACGCTCGCAGGGTGCGCGATCGTCGGCAGGGTGTTGCTCGTGATGTCGGGACAGCTGCCAAGGGATCAGGCCAGCGCCGCTGCGGGCCGTCACTCGGCATGAGCCGCCGCAAGCCGGCGGGTGGTGGGCGTCGCCCGAACGCGGGCGGCGTTTCCAACCGCTTTCATCGGCGCAATCGCCACCAGGGGCATTACGATTTCCCGAGGCTGGTGGCCGACTACCCCGCGCTCAAGCCTTTTCTGACCACTCGCCCCGATGGTGAGATCACCCTCGATTTCGCTGATGTGCACGCCGTTCGCGCTCTGAACAGCGCGCTGATGCGCAGTGCTTACGAGGTTGTCGACTGGACCGTTCCGGCCGGCTATCTGTGCCCGCCGATTCCCGGTCGCGCCGACTATGTGCATGGGCTGGCCGATCTGCTGGCACACCGACACGGGGGGCAGATTCCCCGTGGCAGCGGAGTGCGTGCACTCGATATCGGCACCGGCGCCAGTTGCATCTATCCCCTGCTCGGGCACTGTGAGTACGGCTGGAGCTTTGTCGCCTCTGATGTCGACGCCGATGCACTGAGGGCTGCCGCAGCCATACTCCGGGTCAACCCCGCTCTCTCGGCACACATCGAGTTGCGCCAACAACTCGATCGTCAGCGGGTGTTTCGCGGTGTGGTCGGCGCAGACGAGTGCTTTGACCTGGTGATGTGCAACCCACCTTTTCATCCATCGGCCAAGGCTGTGGCCGAGGAAAGTGCTCGCAAGTGGCGCCAATTGCAGGATCGCCCGGCCCCATCGGGGCGAGTGTTCCAGCGTCCGAAGCTGAATTTCGGCGGTCAAGGACATGAGTTGTGGTGCCCCGGCGGCGAATTGGGCTTCATTCAGCGGATGAGCGACGAGAGCCTGGAACTGGCGACCCGGGTGTACTGGTTCAGCAGTCTGGTCTCGAAATCAGCGCATCTGCCTGCGCTCAGCAACCGTTTGCGCCAGTTGGGTGCCAGCGAGATCGTCAGCACGCCCATGGCACAGGGACAGAAGCAAAGCCGCTTCCTCGCCTGGACATTCATGAGCGAGGAACAGGCGCGCAGCTGGCGCAAGCAGCGCTGGACCGAGCTGGGCGGCTCGTAGCCCGATGCACCCAATGTCACGTAGCCCGCTGCGCGGGCAACGTGACCTACGAATCACGATCGCTGGGAGAGCTCGCGTAGGTCCAGATCTATCTGGACGCTTTTCCAGCAGCAGACCAGGAGCGCCCGGACAAGTCTGGACCCGCAGAGCGCCAGCCGCAGCGGATTCGCCTGCCACATAGCCTGAACGGATTCCGCATCCGCGCAGGAATCGGGCGCTCCGCCCGCGAAAGCGCATGTCCCGCGCGCCACAGCTCGATAGACTGCGAGCATGTGCGGACGATACTTCCTCGACACCCTTCCGGAACTGCTGGCGCAGCAGTTTCGCATGCACAAGTACCCGGTCTATACCGCCAGTCACAACATCGCGCCGACGCAGCCGATGCTGGTGCTGCGCGCGCACGGCGAGGACAACGAATGGGCCTGGCTGCGCTGGGGGCTGATACCGCATTGGGCCAAGGACGTGTCGATCGGCGCGAAACTGATCAATGCACGTGGCGAGACCGTTGCCGAAAAGCCAGCCTTCAGAGGCGCCTTCAAGTATCGCCGCTGCATCGTTCCGGCCAGTGGATTCTACGAGTGGAAGCCCGGCGCAAAGGGCAAGCAACCCTATGCGATCGTGCCCGAGGATGATCCCTGCTTCGGTTTCGCCGGGCTCTGGGAGCACTGGACCGCAGCCGATGGTTCGGTGCTGGAAACCGGCAGCGTGCTCACCACCAGCGCCAATGCCCTGATGGCACCGATCCATGAGCGAATGCCGGTGATCCTGCAGCAGGATGCCTACCAGAGCTGGATCCATGGAGATCCAGCCGAGGTCAAGGCGCTGATCCGCCCCTGGCCCGATGGCGGCATGCGCGCCTATCCGGTGTCGCGCGCCGTCGGCAATGTGCGCAACAACTCGCCGCAACTGATCGAGCCGGTGGAAGCCGCTTCGTGACGGCTGCCGCCCACAGCACGCGCGCCACCCTGTTGATGGTGCTCAGCACGCTGTGCTTTGCCGGCATGGCGATCACCATCCGCGAAGCCTCGGCGCAACTGCATGCCTTCGAAATCGCCTTCTTCCGCAATCTGTTTGGACTGCTGTTCGCCTTGCCGTTGCTGCTGCACGCCGGCGTGCACATCCTGCGTACCAAGCGCCTGGGGCTGTACGTCCTGCGCTGTGTCATCGGCCTGTCGGCCATGCTCTGCGGCTTCTGGTCGCTGGTGCATCTGCCGCTGGCACAGGCGATTGCGCTCAGCTACACCACGCCGTTGTTCGTCACCATCGGCGCCGTGCTGGTGCTGGGTGAAGTGGTCCGCATTCGCCGCTGGAGCGCCATCATCGTCGGCTTTCTGGGTGCCTTGATCATCCTGCGCCCGGGCTACGCCGCGGTCTCATTCCCGGCCATGATTGCGCTGGCGTCGGCCGCCCTGTCTGCCAGCGCCGCCATCAGCATCAAGTTTCTGTCCCGCACCGAGCCGGCCAATGCCATCGTCGTCTACATGGTGCTGATCATGACGCCACTGTCGCTGATTCCGGCCGTGCCAGTCTGGATCTGGCCCAGCGCCAGCATCTGGCCCTGGTTGGTGCTCACGGGCTTTCTCGGCACCGCCGGGCATTGGGCGCTGACCCGCGCCTACCAGCTCGGCGATGTCTCGGCGCTGCAGTCGATCAACTTCCTGCAGTTGCCGGTCGTCGCTGCGCTGGCCTGGTGGCTGTTCGGCGAGCGTGTCGACCAATGGACCATCATCGGGGCCCTGGTGATCTTTACCTCGACCGCCTACATCGCCCATCGTGAAGCGGTACTGGCGCGACGCATCACCATCGACGAACAGGCCGGACGCGACAGCACCACGGCCCAGCGCTGAGGGAAGCAGATCGAGGAGCGAGTCGCGCCTCAAACTAGACCTGAGCAGAAAAGCTGCGTCCCCTGCCCCCGCTCCTCTAGCGCGAACCAAACAGCGCCCGACAGCCCTCGTCCACCCACAGCGTATTGCGGCGCTGATCGTAGCCCCAGCTGCGACCACGCACACAGGGACTCAGGGAATACTGTTCCAGCAGATAGGGCGTGCCCGAATTCCAGTCCCAGCTGCAGTTGCGATAGCGGTTGTCCTTGCTCTCGCATTCAACCGTGTAGTTGCCCGACTGTTGCCAGTAGCCACCACCCGAATGTCCGCCGCCGGGACGTCCGCCACCGCCGCCGTAGTACTGGACGAAACGACCGCGGCAGCCGCGATCCACCCAGATGCCACCACGGATGCGGCCCCAACTGCGGCCTTCCACGCATTGGCTGGAGGAATACTGCTCAACCAGTTCCACGGGGCCGCGGAAGGCTGTCGCGCACTCGGTGTAACGGTTGTCGCGGCTTTCACAGATGATGTCGTCACCCCCACGACCGCCGCCCGAGAAACCACCTCGGCCCTCTTCGAAAATGCCGCGACAGCCGCGGCTGACCCAGATCGCGCCCGGTCGATGGCCCCAACTGCGACCCTCCACACAATTGGAGTCCGACAGCTGACGCACCAGCACCGGCGGGGAGCGGAAGCCGCTGTAGCACTCCCGGTAGCCGCCCTCGCGGCTCTCGCAGGTCACGCTGCCACCGCCGCCGCCATACTTTTGCGCAGCTGCGGGAATGGAAACCGACATCGCAATCACGGCCAGCAGCAGGATCGAGTAACGCATAAGACCTCCCCGGGGTATCGATGCGGAGTCAACCCAACCCCGCTCCTGGCCTCATCATAACCAGCGTGACAGCCCCTGCGCGAGTTTCCGGGTCATTCGAATCCATCCCTGAAACTGAATCCCTCGACCCGAAAATTGGCCACGATGTCGGCGACGAAGTCGCCGGTACGGGCGTTGTCACGCTGCTCGGCAATGCCGGTGGGCGCACCGTTGAAACTCACCTCAGGATTGGAAAAATAAGGGCGGCGGGTGCAGCCGCCTGCAGGACACTGATAGGACATGACCGTGCGGTATGAACTGCCGCCGTTCTCGACATAGTGGCCAAAGGACCAGGGCTGGGAAGCATTTCCAGGAGAAGTGCCGTTTGCAGGATCGTGCTCGAATCCAACATTATGGCCATGCTCGTGCGCCCAACTCAGATTGCCCACGGCACAGTCGCGATCGGTCAGCTGATAACCACTGGGCGCGAAGCTTACACTGACGTTGCGCATCACATAGCCGATGCCGCAGGCGCTGGGCAGATTGGCCACGAGCAGACTCACCAGATCGGCATTCAGGGCATCGCGGCGAGCCTGGGCGGTGGCGTTGTTGCGGAACAACGAGAGTTCGGTGGACGCCGATGCCGAGCCCTCGACCCAGCCATCCAGCAACTCGATGCCGGCAACGATGAAACGCATGCGCATGGAGCTGTTGCTGAAGGACAGATTGGCGTTGTCCACCGCGGCCTGGGCCTGTGCCTCGATCTGGGCAACGCCGCCGGCCGCGTCGCGCGCCGCCGGTGTGTACATGACCAGCACCTTGATTTCTTCGCCCACATCCTGAAGCGCCCGCAAGGTCGGCGTCGGCGCCACTGTCTCGACAGCGACAGCGCCCTCGGCATCGACGCCGCCGGCGCACTCCGGGAAGCGCTTCGGGTCGAGCTCGACCAGCAGATTACCGCTGGCGCTCGGCACCAGTTCGAACACGCCTTCGGGCAGCGAGATCAGACCGGCCAGCGCCCCATCACGCACGCTCAGCTGGGCCTGGAAGTCGGCTTGCCCGAGCAGATGTCCAGTCCAGCTGTAGCGTTCAGGAGATGCTGCGGATTTGCGACCATCGACAAACTGATACTGGCGCCCGAAAACATCCAGATGCAGGACGCTGGCGGTGCCGTCGAAGGCCTGCTGCCGCAAATGCACGGTGACCGCACGCACGGCCGCCGGAGAACTGAGTGTAGAGGGCGACCGTGCGGCACCCAGAGTCCAGGCGGCCGGCGATTGATCAGCGCTCCAGGCTGGCAGGGTGCCGAGGCACAGGACAGAGGCGAACAGCAGACTGAAACGATTCCCCAAAGGCATCCGAGCGCTCCGATCGTTGAATTCGATCGAGCTTAACCGGACAAACGCTAAGCGGGAGTCAAGACCCTGGCACCGGTTCGAAGCGCGAATCGCCCTCGATCTCGGAAAAATCGCTCTGGAACCAGCGCAGGCTGATGCCGATGCGCCGACTTTCCGGGTCTGACCACGAGTAGGACACCGGCAAGCCGGTGGCGTCATCCAGCACTTTCAGCGTGAGCACCTGTGACTTGCCGGCATCCACGCTCAAGCGCGCCAATTGCACCGAATAGCCGCTGCGGCGCCCGTCGGCCCAGGTTATCGGCGCGCGCCGGCCCTCGCTATGCAGAATCACCGGCGTGATCGTGTGGAATGCCCGATCTTCGGGCCTGGCGTTGGCACCGGCGGTATTGATCGCCACCCAGCCGCTGAAATAGCGAACCTTGCGCTGCTGGTGCGGCACGCCCTCGGCGTTGCCATAGATCATCCGCCCGCTCTGGTCCTTCGCCGTGCTCAGGATCCAGAGCTTGTCCGCACCCAGCTGGATACGGTCTTCGACGACGACCGCCTTCGACAGCCGCTCCGACCCGACGATGCAGGCGCCGGGGCGAGTGCTGCCGACAAACTCGTCGGCACTGGCGTCAAACTTGAAGTACACCGCGCAATCCGGGGCATAACGCAGCTGGGCACTGGTCAGCGTGGCCAGACGTTCCGGGTAGCGGTGGGCCTCGTTCCAGGCCTTCTCATCATTGAAACTGTACTGATCCAGGCGGATGGCGTCGGCCTTGTGATCGACCGTGAAGCGATACAGCCGCAGGCGGAACACCCGGGTTGGATCATCGTCCAGGGTCTGCCGCGCGTAGAAGACCGAGCCCCCGATGGCCGGCACCGACACCGGCAGGAACAGCGCATGGATGCGCTCGTGCGGCGTCACGCCGGAACCGCGTGGTGCCTCGGCATCGCGCTGTACCTGTTCGAAGTTGTCCCACTCGCCCGCAAACCACTCGCTCAGTCGTGCCAGGTTGGCGTCCAGATCCAGCGGCGCCGGCGCTGGCGAGGCCGCCTCTACCTGAGCAAAATCGCTGGCCTTGGGCTGGATGGGCGCCGTTACGCAACCTGCCAGCAGTACGACCAGGCTCAGGAACCACTTTCCGTTAGGCATCGACAGAGATACACCTTGGCGTTTGATCCGGGCCCTGATGATGACACTGCC
The DNA here is from genome assembly GCA_024234055.1 of Rhodanobacteraceae bacterium. NCBI lineage: Bacteria > Pseudomonadati > Pseudomonadota > Gammaproteobacteria > Lysobacterales > Rhodanobacteraceae > Rhodanobacteraceae bacterium. The sequence continues at coordinate 31,825 of JACKOW010000007.1, read as the reverse complement.
AGCGCCCGCTGGGATCGCCGAGTTGTACTCGGCTGCTCTTGCCGTCGGGATCGCCGAGCTGCACTCGGCCGCTCCTGGCCCCGGAACAGCGAAGAGCAACAGCGCCGACTGCAAGTCGGCGATCCCAGGTCGCCGCCGGGATCGCCGCCGGGATCGCCGAGTTGCACTCGGCCGCTCCTGGCCCCGGAACAGCGAATAGCAACAGCGCCGACTGCAAGTCGGCGATCCCAGGTCGCCGCCGGGATCGCCGCCGGGATCGCCGCGCTGCACTCGGCCGCTCCTGGCCCCGGAACAGCGAAGAGCAACAGCGCCGACTGCAAGTTGGCGATCCCAGGTCGCCGCCGGGATCGCCGCCGGGATCGCCGAGTTGCACTCGGCCGCTCCTGGCCCCGGAACAGCGAAGAGCAACAGCGCCGACTGCAAGTCGGCGATCCCACGGAACAGCCGATAGCGCAGTCTGTCTCCGGAAAGCGCTTGGGTTTCCGCCCCCCTTCCCTGATCATGGCCGGATTCCCTCCTGGCGATCATCTCTATGAAATATCTGCACACCATGGTGCGCGTGCGCGATCTGGACGCCTCGCTGCGCTTCTACGAACTGCTCGGATTGCGTGAGGTGCGCCGTGCCGACTACCCCAAGGGCCGCTTCACGCTGGTCTACCTGGCGGCTCCGGGAGACGAGGATGCACAGCTGGAACTGACCTGGAACTACGATGTCGAGGACTACGGCTCGGCGCGTAATTTCGGCCATGTGGCCTACGCCGTCGACGATATCTACAGTCTGTGTCAGCGCCTGATGGATCACGGCATCACCATCAGCCGCCCGCCGCGCGATGGGCGCATGGCCTTTGTGCGCTCGCCGGACCAGATCTCGATCGAACTGCTGCAGCGTGGTGACGCCCTGCCCCCGTGTGAACCCTGGACCTCGATGCCCAATGTCGGACAGTGGTAAGCCGATGATGAACTCGCGCAAGGTGGTGGTGATCGGCGGTGGCCCGGCCGGTCTGATGGCCGCGGAAACCGCTCGTGATGCCGGCGCTGAAGTCGCTGTCTACGAGCAGATGCCTTCGGTGGCCCGCAAATTCCTGATTGCCGGCAAGGGTGGCCTCAATCTCACTCACAGCGAACCCTTCGACGACTTTGTGTCGCGCTATCCCAGCGGCACCGCTGAAGTGCGCAGCTGGCTGCTGCCGTTCAGCGCCGACGCGCTGCGCGCCTGGGCGCATGATCTGGGCTATGAAACCGTGATCGGCAGTTCCGGTCGGGTCTTTCCCGCCGACTTCAAGGCCGGACCGTTGCTGCGCGCCTGGGTTCGACGCCTGCGCGGCAAGGGTATCGAGATCCACGTCGGCCATCGCTGGCTGGGTTGGAACGAGCAGGGTCAGCTGCGCATCGCTGCTGCCGAGGGCGAGATCTCGGTTGACGCCACCGCAGTGGTGTTGGCCACCGGTGGTGGCAGTTGGCCTGAACTGGGCGCCGATGGCGCCTGGGTCGAGACGCTGCGCCAGGTCGACATCGAGGTGGCTGAGCTGCAACCCTCCAATTGCGGATTCGAACGCGGCTGGAGCGCGCATCTGAAGGAGCGCTTCGCCGGCAAACCGGTCAAGTCGGTGAGTGTGCGCCTGGCCAGTCAGCCACGGAAGAGCGCGATCGTCGGGGAGTTCATTGTCACCGACTATGGCGTCGAGGGCAGCGCCATCTACGCCCTCTCGGCCCGGCTGCGCGATGCCATTGCCGCTGATGGCAGCGTCGAACTGCTGCTCGATCTGGTTCCCGAACGCAGCGCCGATGCCGTGCACCAGGCCCTGGCCCGCGATCGTGGCAAGCGCACGCTGAGCGAGCATCTGCGGCGCACGCTGGGCATCGACGGGGTCAAGACAGCGCTGCTGTATGAAGTGCTCGGCAAGGAAGCGCTGGCCGACCCGGTGACGCTGGGTCATGCCATCAAGCGGCTACCGATCACGCTACTGCGCCCGCGGCCGTTGGCCGAGGCCATCAGCAGCGCAGGCGGCGTGCGTTTCGATGCGCTGACACCGGAACTGATGCTGCGGCGACGCCCCAAAGTCTGGTGCGCCGGTGAAATGATCGACTGGGAGGCGCCCACAGGGGGCTATCTGCTGACCGCCTGCTTTGCCAGCGGACGCATGGCCGGCGCCGCGGCGGCGCGGGCGTGAACTGTCACTACTACACCGAGGCGCTGTGCCGATCGTGCACGGAATTGCCGCGGCCCTACACAGAACAGCTGACCCACAAGCAGGCCCAGGCCCAATCCCGCCTGAGCGCAGTAGCGACTGCATCCTGGCTGCCGCCGGTACCCAGTGCCGAATCCGGGTTCCGTAACAAGGCCAAGATGGCCATTGGTGGCTCGGTCACGGCTCCCACGCTGGGGCTGCTGGAGCCAGGTGGCCATGGCGTCGATCTGATGCAGTGTCCGCTGTACCCCGAATCCATGCAGCAAGCCTTCGTGCCGATCCGCGAGGCGCTGATCGCCGCGCGGGTGCCGCCCTATGAACTGGCGATGCGCCGTGGCGAGGGCAAGTATGTGCTGTTGACCGAGGCCCCGGGCACCGGCGAGCTGATGTTGCGCTTCGTGTTGCGTTCACGCGAAGCGGTGGAAAGGCTGGGCAAGCAGGTGCCGGCGCTGCTGGCCGCCCTGCCGGCGCTACGCGTGGTCTCGGCCAATCTGCTGCCCGAGCACAAGGCTGTGACCGAGGGCGACGTCGAGATCCTGCTGACCGACACTTCCCAGGTCCGTTGTCGCATCAACGAGCTCGACTTTCAGCTGACGCCACGCAGTTTCCTGCAGACCAACACCGAAGTCGCGGCAGCGCTGTATCGCCAGGCGCGTCACTGGATTGCGCAAGCCGAACCGGCAACCGTGTGGGATCTGTATTGCGGCGTCGGTGGTTTCGCCCGCCATGCCGCCGCGCCCGGCCGCGCTGTCACCGGCGTCGAAACCACGCCGGAAGCCATTGCTGCCGCCGAGGCCAGCGAAGATCAGATTCGCTGGATCTGCGCCGACGCCACCGACTGGACCGGCGCCCAGCGCACCGCCCCGGACTGCGTCATCGTCAATCCGCCGCGTCGCGGCATCGGCGCACGCCTGGCCAACTGGATCGACCAGAGTGGCGCAGCGACCGTGCTCTATTCCAGCTGCAACATCGAGTCGCTGGCCCGGGATCTGGGCTCGCTGCGCCACTACCGGATCAGCACCGCCCAGGTCTTCGACATGTTCCCGCACACCACGCATTTCGAGACCGTGGTGATGCTGAAGCGCGCCAGCGGCGATTGAGACGGTTCGCATGAGGCTCGCAGACCCAGCCCGAATGGCGCCACCCCGGATGCGACAATGGTAGCCTCCGTGCAGTCGCCGCGTCGGCCTTGGGTGCAGGCCCAACACCGGCCGCGATCTCCTCGTGTTCCCCAACGACCAATCGCCGTCTTCGATGCTGTCTTTTCTGCCCGCCCCCCTGACCCTGATCCTGACCTCGACGCTGGCGCTGACCAGCACCCTGGTGCTGGTACCGGTGTTGCTGGTACTGGCGCTGATCAAGCTGTTGCTGCCGTTTGCCGCCGCGCGGCGTCTGCTGGGTCGTGGCGTGATTGCGGTCGCCGAGACCTGGATTGCGATCAACAACGGCCTGATCCGGCTGTTCTCACGCGCCGACTGGCAGATCCAGGGCATCGAACAGCTGCGTCGCGAGGACTGGTATCTGGTGCTCAGCAACCACCAGAGCTGGGTCGACATTCTGGTGCTGCAGTACCTCAGCAACCGGCGCATGCCTTTCCTCAAGTTCTTTCTCAAGAGCCAGCTGATCTGGGTGCCTTTCCTCGGGCTGGCGTGGTGGGCACTGGATTTTCCCTTCATGAAGCGCCTGACCCGGGAGCAGCTGGAACGGCGCCCGGAACTGCGTGGCACCGACGTCGCCGCCACCCGCAAGGCCTGCGAGAAGTTCTCGGAATTACCGGTATCGGTGATGAATTTCGTCGAAGGCACGCGATTCACCGAAGGAAAACACAGCCGCCAACAGTCGCCCTATCGTCATCTGCTGAAACCCAAGGCCGGCGGCGTGGCCTTTGTGCTGGAAGCCATGGGCGAACTGCTGCACAGCATCATCGACATCACCATCGTCTACCCGGATGGCAAGCCCACGCTGGTCGACCTTTTGTCCGGCAAGGTCGATCGGGTACGCGTGCATGTGCGCCGTCGTGAGCTCCCCAAAGAGCTGCTGGGCTGCAGTTACGAGAACGATCCGGCGGCGCGCGAGCGCTTCCAGCACTGGATCAACCAGATCTGGGCCGAGAAGGATCAGCAGATCGAGCAGATGATCGGCGCTACACCGTGAACCCTGCCGACAAGCCACACGCACCGGCCACCGAACGCAACCGGGACGCCATTCTGGAGGTGCTGGCCGATCACTTCGGCCATCCGGCGCGGATTCTGGAAATCGGCAGTGGCACCGGTCAGCATGCGCTGCATTTCGCCCAGGCCTTGCCGCATCTGCACTGGCAGTGTTCCGACCGCGCCGAGCGCCTGGAAGGCATTCGCCTGTGGTTGGCAGAAGGCGCATTGCCGAACACGCCGCTGCCGCTGGAGCTCGACGTCGCCGGCCCATGGCCCGACCAACGATTCGACGCCGTCTTCAGTGCCAACACCCTGCACATCATGAGCTGGCCGGAGGTCGAAGCGATGTTCGCCGGACTGGGCCGGTCGCTGGAAGCAGATGGCAAGCTGCTGATCTACGGCCCTTTCAACTACCACGGCGCCTTTACCAGCGACAGCAACCGCGAATTCGACCTATCCCTGCGCGCCGAAGACCCCCGCCGGGGAATCCGCGACTTCGAGGCAGTCGATGCGCTGGCGCAGGCGATCGGGCTGCGCTTGCTTGAGGATCGGGCGATGCCGGCCAACAACCGATGCCTGGTGTGGCAGCGCGGGCAGAACAGCGCGAAGTAGTCCCTCAACGCAATTTCTTGATGCGTCATTGCGAGCCACCTGTGTCGGCCCGAAACTGAGCAAGGGCCATGAACCGCGGGTTGTTGGAGCGACCTCGCGTCGCGACCGGCTACGCCACCGTCACCGCGACGACCCCTTCCTCAGAACAGAATCTTCGCGGGGCCGGTCGCACTCCAAGGGCGCCTGGCTGCGGCGGCATCAAAGCAAGGGCAAGCGCAAGCGAAATTCCGCGCCCGGCTCTCGGTTGATCACATCGACATCGCCCTGCATCGCCCGCGCCAGTTGCCGCACCAGGGCCAGGCCGATACCGGTACCCAGCGATTCACGGGTAAGTTCATCGCCAGCGCGGTAAAACAGCTGGAAGATCTTCTTGATCTGGGCTTTCGGAATACCCGGTCCGAAATCCCGGACGCTGATCAACAGGTCGGCACGCTCTGCGGCCAGGCCGATTTCGACTCGCTTCTGGCTCGCGGCCTGCGAGAACTTGATGGCGTTGTCAACCAGGTTGATCAGGATCTGGCACAGGGCATCGGCGTCGACGCTGACCTCCGACTCGGCCAGCGACGGTTCCATGCGGTAATCCACGTCGAATCCGGATCGCTCGATCTGCGACTGCAATCGCGAGCGCAGCAGATCGATCAGACTGGATATCCGCAAGGGCTTCAGGTCCAGCGCCAGATCATTGCGCTCCATGCGCGCCAGTTGCAGCACATTGGCAATCAGCCGCGACAGACGTTCGCTCTCGTCGTGGATATAGCTGTAGTAGCTCTTCTTCTTGTCCTCGCCGGCCCAGCCTTCGCGCAGCATTTCGGCGTACATGCGTATCGAAGTCAGCGGCGTTTTCAGCTCGTGGCTCACGGCAGAGACAAAATCCTGCTGTTGCCGCGCCAGCAACAAATGCCTGAGGCCAAGTCGATACAGCAGCACAAAGCCACTCAGAAGCACCAGAAACAGCACGCCGCTGGCCCAGTTGACGATGCCGGCACCTGGGCCAGCTGGCAGGCGTTTGATGCTCCAGATCAATTGCAACTGATCCAGCGGTGCCGACAATCGCGTCTGGTAGAGCAGATCCCCGCGCACTTCACTGGCCCGGCTGTAGCTGCGGCTGGCGGTTTCACCCGGGATGAGCTGCAGTACCTCCTGTTGCCAGGCGACCACCAGATCACTCATCTGCCAGAGCGCGGTACCGACGAAGTTGCGGCTGATGACGCCGTCAACGAAAGCCTTGCGATCGATCAGCACACCCTGGATGGTGCGCTGGCCATTGCGCCAGACCTTGCGGAACAGCACGCCATGACCGCTGGCAAGCAAGCCAAACTCAAAGGGGTCGACCTCACTCTCGAACAGTCGTACCCGGCCTGGGCTTTCGTTGATGTCGCCTTGCTTGAGTTGGTCGGAAACATCGATCAGCGCATTCTTTTCGCGACGGCTGCCGCGTGGACTGGCATTGGCCAGCATCTGGCTTTGCGCCCGATCGACGCCGCCACCCGCATCCTTCTTGCCGGCCTCGGCAAAGCTGCGGTCCAGGCGCAGCTCATCGATGCGCCCGAGCTGGTTGCTGGCCTGGCGATCAGCAAGGGCAGTCGCTGACTTGAGCTTGTCGAAAGCCGCCTGTCCCGGATAGGCGCCGCCCTTCGGCGCCGCCTCCTGCTCGTACAGCTCCTGCTTGGCGAGTGCCCCCGTGTTGCTGGAACTGAGACTGTCTTGGTCGGCCGCAGCAGCTTTGCCTGGACTCGCTTGATTCCGGGCATGCACCACCAGTTCGCTGCGACTGAGCACGTCCAGGATCTGCTGACGCAGGGCTGTGCGTTGCGCGACTTCTTCGGCATCGAGACCCAACGCGGAGACATCACCCGGCTCGTCGGGCAGCAGCGGCGTGGAAAAGTGACCCTGGGCATCGACCTGGAAATGGCCGATCAGACCCGGAATGGATGAAGTCGAGGGCAACTCGGCCAGTGGAGAGCGCTGCACGCGCATCGATCGTGCCGGATCGCCCGCCAGCACCAGGAACTGATAATCACCCTCGCTGCGCTGTTCTTCCTGGACCAGCAGGCGCTGCAACTCGGCGTCGATACGCACTGCCAGGTCTTCGGCCAAGGCCCGGTACTGGTGCAGCGCCTCCCAGCGCAGCTGCTTTTGTGTCTGCCAGATCAGCACCGCGCTCGGCAGCGCCAGCGCCACAAACAGCAGCAGCAGGAAAGCACGCAGGCGTGCCGGGGTGTAACCGGAACGGAGCGCCCGTGCCACTCAGGACTCCAGCAACAGACGATAACCGCCGTTGCGCACCGTCAACAGCTGCTGCGGCTGCTTTGGATCGACCTCGATCTTGCGGCGCAGCCTGGCGATGTGGATGTCCACGGTGCGGGTCTCGATCTCCAGGTGCCGGGCGTAACCCCAGACCTTGTGCAGCAATTCCTCACGCGGCACCGGGCGCTCGCTGTGCTGCGCCAGGTATTGCAGCACCTCCATTTCACGCCGGGTGAAGATCACCTCGGTGTCACTGCCGAGCGCGCACAGATTGAGCACATCGACCTCGAGATCGGGTCGCAGGCGCAATCGCGAGTCCGCGGGCTCCTTCGCTCGAGTCCGGCGCAACACGGCCTGCACCCGCAACACCAGCTGCGCGATCGAAAACGGCTTGGCCACATAGTCATCGGCGCCCAGCGCCAGTCCGTGCACGATATCCTCATCGGCAGACTTGGCGGTCAGCATGATCACCGGCTGCTCCCGATCCTGCTCGCGCAGGCAGGCCAGCACGTCAAAACCATTGCGCCCCGGCAACATCACGTCCAGCAGGATCAGATCAAATCGGCCGCCCAGCGCCTGTTTCAGGCCAGCTTCTCCATCCGCTGCCGCTTCCACCTCGTAGCCGTGATAGATGAAGACGTCGATCAACCCGCTGCGAATCGCGATCTCGTCCTCGACGATCAGGATACGCAGCTTGCGGCTCATGACTGCCAGCTCTGGTAGAGCGGAGCTTGCTCCGCTGCTTCTGCCGGACTTGTGCGCTTGGCGTTGAATCCGAAAGGCCGCAGATCCTGCCGAGCAAGCTCGGCACTACAACTGCCTCGTACACCGCAGCTCTGGTAGAGCGGAGCTTGCTCCGCTGCTTCTGCCGGGCTTGTGCTCTTGGCCTTGAAGCCGAAAAGCAGATCCTGCCGAGCAAGCTCGGCACTACAACAGCCTCGTACGCCGCGGCTCTGGTAGAGCGGAGCTCGCTCCGCTGCTTCTGCTGGGCTTGTCCGTATCACCGTGGCGCGATCCACCTGAGTTCGATCTGCGCTCAGCCTAACAAGCCGCTCGGATGGGCGCACGTAAACTCCATGTAAACCCGCGGCGACAGAGTTTGCATGATCGGTCCTGTTCGCTGCGCGCCGGGCGCTGGAGGATGGCTGCACCTTCCGCAACCGGAGCGCCCCGATGGCGATCGTCAACCGAATCACCCGCTTGTTCGCGGCCGATGCCCACGCCGTGCTGGATCGACTGGAAGAACCTGAGGCCCAGTTGCGCCAGGCCATCCGCGAGATGGAAGCGGCCTGCACACGACAAACCCTGGCGCTGAAGCAACTGCAGGCAGAACGCGCGCAAGTCCAGAGCCGCAGCAATGAAATCCGGCAGGCGCTGGTTGCGATCAATGAGGAGATCGAGCTCAGTTTCCAGGCCGACAACCAGCCTTTGATCCGCCGCTCGCTGCGACGTCGTCTGGAGGGCGAGCGTCTGATCCAGATGCTGCAGCAGCGCCTGTGCCGGCTGGACGAACACGTCGCCGAGCAAACGCCGCTGGTCGAGCAGCAGCGCCAGCGTCTGGAGGCCATGCGCCAGAAGGCCGCCCTCTACGACACCGACTGCGCCAGTCCTGCAGTTGAATCGTCCCGCTGGAGCGCTGAGGACATCTGCATCAGCGAAGCCGACATCGACCTGGCGCTGCTGCGCGAGCAGCAGGCCCGGAGGTCGTCATGAATGCCCCTTCCTTCTGGCGGCAGCTGCTGCTGGCTCTGGCTCTCAGCGTGTTAGGCGTGGTGCTGCACGGCACGCTGTCGATGATCCTCGGCGGGTCCGTATCGATTCGCCTGACTCTGTTGGCGGTGACGATGGCGTATGTGCTGTTCCTGCTGCACAGCAGCCCGGCGCGCAGCGGTCGATGGCTGGCAACGCTGGCCGGTCTTGGTCTGGCTGGATTGCTGATGCTGCTGAACCCGGCCTTGTGGCTGTGGCTGCTGTTGCTGACCGGATTCATCTGGCTGCTGCGCTCGCTGCAGAGTTACAACAGCCTGATTCCCGCCGCCATCGATGCTCTGATCTGCGTGCTGGCGCTGGCTGCAGCCATCGCCACCGCGCGTCACAGCGGCAGCCTGTTCCTGAGCCTGTGGAGCTACTTCCTGATCCAGGCATTGCTGGTGCTGCTGCCCATGACCCGGCCCCTCAAACCTCACCCCGCGGCGTCCGCCGAGGTTGATTTCGATATCTCGTATCGCAACGCCGAAGCGGCGCTGCGACGCCTGTCCCTGCGTTCCTGAGTGCACCTGAAGGAGATCACCATGAAAACCAAACTGCTGGTATCCGCCATCCTGCTGGCCACCGCCGTGGTCGTCTACGCCTGGCCAATGTCCAGTTCACCGTCTGCTTCCGCACCCGATATCGACCCGATCGCACCCATCGCGGCAATCCCGGAATCCAAACCCATCGTCGAAGTGGTCTTCGTGCTCGACACCACCGGCAGCATGAGCGGGCTGATCAAGGCGGCCAAGGACAACATCTGGGCCATCGCCCGGTCCATGGCCTCGGCCCAGCCGCAGCCGGAGATCCGCGTAGGTCTGGTCGCCTACCGTGACCGCGGCGATGCCTATGTCACCCAGGTGGTCGATCTGTCGGCGGATCTGGACTCGATGTACGCCAGTCTGATGGACTTTGCCGCCTCCGGCGGTGGCGACGGCCCGGAGGCAGTCAACGAAGCGCTGTACGCTGCCGTGCATCAGATCCAGTGGAGCCAGGATCCCAAGGCTTACCAGACCATCTTCCTCGTTGGTGATGCGCAGCCGCACATGGATTATCCCGATGACGTCAAGTTTCCGGTTACCCTGAAAGCCGCAGCGGCGCGGGGCATCGTCGTCAACACGGTGCAAGCGGGCAATGATCCGATGACTGAACTGGCCTGGCAGCAGATTGCCCAGCTCAGCCAGGGGGCGCACTTCAAGGTGGGCCAGGGCGGTGACGCCATTGCCGTGACTACGCCCTACGACGAGCACATGGCGACCTTGTCGAAGGAACTGGATCAAACCCGCTTGTTCTATGGTGACGCTGCCGAACAGGAACGGGCCGCGTCGAAAGTGGCCGCCACCGACAAGCTCAGTCGCTCGGGCTCAGCCAGCACGCTGGCGCAGCGCGCCGCCTTCAATACGTCAGCTTCGGGCGGCAAGAATTTCCTCGGCGAGAACGAACTGGTCGAGGATGTCGCCCAGGGCCGCGTTGATCTCGCCAGACTCGACAGCGCCCAACTGCCTGAACCACTGCGTGATCTGTCGACCGCCGAGAAACGCAAGGTTATCGCCCAGACCCAGGGCCGCCGCGAAGCGTTGAAGCAGGAGATTGCCGAACTCGCCGAAAAGCGTCAGTCCTATATCGAGCAGGAACTGAAGAAGGACGCCGACGTGGCGCAGTCGCTGGATTACCAGATCTACGGCGCCGTCCGCGCCCAGGCGGCAAGGAAGGGCCTGAGCTACGACGAGGCGGCCCCGGCGCACTGAGAAGGACTGCTTCGCGGCGCACTCCACAATGCGATGGTGCAAGCCATTGATTTGTCGCCAATAGTGACAGGTCCAAGAAAAATATCGGAAGGAAGGTGATGGCCACGGAAGGCGCCGCGCTGCGCCGCCGCTTCCTACCGGGTGCCCAGATCGCGCTCCGGCAAGGGCTGAGGGGCGAGGTCCAGCATCAGATGCCAATAGGCCCAGGACCGAGGGTCGATGATGCCCGGCGGCGCCTGGCGCAAGGCCTGACGCAGTTCGTCATCACTGAGGTACTCGCGCAGCTGCGACATTTCCTCAAAACGGGCGTAGCGAAACGCATACGCCAGGAAGCGAATCGGGTTCGCCAGCGCGAGACCCGGAGGCTCGAACCAGACCAGCTTCTGCGACAATTTGGCCGTGTGCTCATTGAGGGGTATGAACATCAGAGCACCGGGAGTTTTCGCGGATCAACGGCCCGAACGGCCCTGGCCAGATCCCTGCGCACCGCCTCAGGCACGGTGGCGAGATTGCCATCCTCGAAATAGCACAGGCTCTTCAGTGTGATTTCAGGCGTGAAGCTAGGCGCATACAGCGCCTTCGCTGCTGCCAGCATCTCACTCAGCGAGATCCTGGCTCGCGTCAGCAGCGCATGAACGTCCAGATAGTCCTTGGCCTCCGCGCGCTTTTGAATCACAAGGGCCTTCATACCGCCCAGTTCCAGAAGATCTCCCAGGCGCACGGGCGCACCTTCCTCCGCCAGTGGCGGGCGTAGGCTGGGCAGGCGCGGCACACCGAAAAAGGAGAGCAGGATCGGGTCCTGGCGCCAGACGCGAACAGTCAGAGTATTCGGCTCCATCTGCAAAGGTTCGCACTGGGCAAGCAAGGGCAAGTGCTCGATGAGCTCCTGCGCATCGATGTCGCGGCGCGCAAAGAAATCAAAATCTACCGACTGTCGATGACCCAACTGCAGGGCGATCGCGGTGCCACCGTACAACACGAACTGCTCCGGCACCGCGGCTAGTTCGTCCCAGAGCGCACGCTGCGCAGCCGGCAAGATGGACAAATGCAAGGCAGACATGAAGGCACGCTAGCCAGGTACACAGTGAATCTTAGCAGCCAGACCGACTTGAAGAATCGTTGAAGGACCATGCCCTGTCCCGACGAATACCCAGCCTGTCCGCTGCCAGTTCGAGCGCCTGCTAAGCCGCCGTGGTCTCCGCCGTGACCCTCACCAGATCCGCCAGTCGCTGCGAATGGGCCTCGACCACCGCCAGATCACGGGCTTCAACCGTGACCCGGATCAGCGGCTCGGTGCCCGAGGCCCGCAGGATCAAGCGACCGCCCTGCCCCAGCGCGGCCTCAACCTCCGCCCTGCCAGCCAGAATGTTCGGGTTCTGAAGCAGGGTTCTGGCATTGCCCGCGATGCGCACATTGATCGTGCGCTGCGGCAAGCGATGCAGATCAGCGGCCATCTCGCCGAGCGTGCGCTGGCTGTCGGCCAGCACTTCCAGCAGCAGCAAGGCGCTCATCAGGCCATCGCCGGTGCTGGCCTTGTGGGTGCAGATCACGTGCCCGGAGGCTTCGCCGCCGAGGATGCCGCCGGTCTCGCGCAGGCGTTGGTGGACATAGCGGTCGCCGACGGCTGCGCGCTCGAAGCCGATGCCCAGCTCCTTCAGCGCCAGCTCGATGCCGAGGTTGGTCATGACCGTGCCCACGACCGGCCCGTGCAGCACACCGCGCGACTGCCAGTGACGCGCGAGCAGGAAGACGATGTCATCGCCATCCACCAGTCGACCATCGGCGCTGACGGCCATCAGCCGATCGGCGTCGCCATCGACCGCCAGACCCAGCGCCGCACCGGTGCGGGTGACTTCGGCGCGCAGCGCAGTCAGATCGGTGGCTCCATATCCGGCATTGATGTTGAAGCCGTTGGGCTCGTCACCGATGGCGGTGACATGAAAGCCCAGCTCTTCAAACAGGCGCGGACCGACGCGATAGGCGGCGCCGTGGGCGCAGTCGATGACCAGACGCAGGCCCTGCAGCGATTCCAGCCGGCGATCCAGGCGCGATTTCAGAAATTCCAGATAACGGCCGTTGGCGTCATCCAGACGGCTGGCCTTGCCCAGATTTCGCGGCGACACCATCGGCGCCGGCGCATCGATCGCGGCCTCTATGGCTGCTTCGACCTCATCATCGAGCTTCTCGCCCTGCGCCGAGAAGAACTTGATGCCGTTGTCCTCGTAGGGGTTGTGCGAGGCACTGATGACGATGCCGGCCTGGGCGCGCTGACTGCGGGTCAGAAAAGCCACGGCCGGCGTCGGCATCGGACCGAGCAGCACCACATCGGCCCCCGCGGCAGCGAGTCCTGCTTCCAGCGCCGACTCCAGCATGTATCCGGACAAGCGGGTGTCCTTGCCGATGAGTACGCGGGGACGTTCGTGGGTCCGGGACAGCACGGTGCCGGCAGCGCGACCCAGTTTCAGCGCAAACTCGGCGGTGATCGGCTCCACACCCACGCGTCCGCGGATGCCGTCGGTTCCAAAATAATGTCTTTCGTTCATGGGCGGATGTTCGAGGACGCGGCGACGCTGTGCAAGCGGCACCAGCCGATTGCCATCGAGTCGTCATCTGCAAGCTTCAGTCAGACCACGCGCGATGGCACTGCAGAGGGCTCAGTCGTCGTCACCCCAGAGACTGGCGGCTGATGGTCGAGACGCCGCAATCACTGCGGCGGGCGTGGCATCGTCCACTGCCTGCCAGACGCTGAGTGCGTCGCGCGTGGCGGCGACATCATGAACGCGCACGATGGCCGCGCCGCGCTGCACGGCGATCAGTGCAGCCGCCACCGAGCCCACCGTGCGTTGATCCATGGCCTCGCGCCCGGTCAGTGCGGCAATCATGCGCTTGCGTGACAGCCCGGCCAGGATCGGGCATCCAAGCACCTTGAACGAATCCAGTCGGGCCAGCAGTTCCAGATTGTGCTGCAGATTCTTGCCGAACCCAAAGCCCGGATCGACGACGATGCGCTTCTTGTCGATGCCGGCGAACTGGCAGGCGAGAATGCGGTCGGTCAGAAAACGCTGCACTTCGGCGCAGACGTCGTCGTAACTGGGCGCCTGCTGCATGTTTCCGGGCTCACCCTGCATATGCATCAGACAGATGGCTGCACCAGATTCGGCAGCCGCCTCGATCGCCCCAGGCTGACGCAAGGCGCGGACATCATTGATAAGCCCGGCACCGGCAGCAACGGCGGCACGCATGACCTCGGGCTTGCTGGTGTCGATCGAGATCGGGGCCTGGGTGCGGGCGGCCAGCGCCTCGATGACCGGGATGACCCGGCGCAGTTCTTCCTCCCCATCAACCGGTGTCGCTCCGGGCCGGGTGGATTCGCCGCCGACGTCGATGACATCTGCTCCCGCGTCGATCAGCTCCAGTCCCCGGGCGATTGCCGCGCCGGTATCGTCCCATTGACCGCCATCCGAAAACGAATCGGGCGTGACGTTGAGCACGCCCATGATCCGCGGCCGATCCAGAATCAGGAGTCGGCCACGGCAATCCAGCGTCGGCTTGGGCGCCTCGAACACTGCGCGAAGTCGGGCTCAGGTCTGCGCTGCTGGCGTCGCACTTGGCGTGACCGGCGCCGTCGGCTTGGTCGGATTCGACGGCGCACCGCCGTCACCCTCGGTCCAGTCCGATGGCGGCGGCACGTCCTTGCCGGCCATGATCGCATCGATCTGCACGGCATCGATGGTCTCATACTTCATCAAGGCATCGGCCATGGTGTGCAGCTTGTCGTTGTTCTCGACCAGAATGGTCTTGGCGGTGTTGTAGCAGCGGTCGATCAGTGCCCGCACTTCGGCGTCGATCAGTTCCGCCGTCTCCGGCGACACCGTCTTGGTCTGGGTGATCGAGCGGCCGAGGAACAATTCTTCCTCTTCGTCGCCATACATCAGCGGCCCGAGCTGATCAGACATGCCCCACTTGGTGACCATGTTCCGCGCCAGCTGGGTGGCGCGCATGATGTCGTTCGAGGCACCGGTGGTGACCTTGCCGTGGCCGAAGATCAACTCCTCGGCCAGGCGACCGCCGTAAAGCGAGCAGATCTGGCTTTCCAGCCAGGTACGGCTGTGGCTGTAGCGATCGCCCTCCGGCAGGAACATGGTCACACCGAGCGCGCGGCCACGCGGAATGATCGAGACCTTGTAGACCGGATCATGCTCGGGCACCACCCGACCGATGATGGCGTGACCGGCTTCGTGATAGGCCGTCAGACGCTTTTCGTCGTCGCTCATGACCATCGAGCGGCGCTCCGCGCCCATCAGGATCTTGTCCTTGGCTTTCTCGAAGTGGGTCATCGCCACGTCGCGGGAATTGTCGCGCGCTGCGAACAAGGCAGCCTCGTTGACCAGATTGGCCAGATCAGCACCGGAGAATCCGGGAGTACCACGGGCGATCACCGAGGGCCGCACGTCGTCACCCAACGGCACCTTGCGCATGTGCACCTTGAGAATCTGTTCGCGGCCGCGGACGTCGGGCAGACCCACCACCACCTGGCGATCGAAGCGGCCCGGGCGCAGCAGCGCCGGATCAAGCACGTCGGGACGGTTGGTGGCAGCGATGACGATGATGCCCTCGGAACCCTCGAAGCCATCCATCTCCACCAGCAACTGGTTCAGCGTCTGCTCGCGCTCGTCGTGACCACCGCCGAGGCCAGCGCCGCGATGACGACCGACCGCATCGATTTCGTCGATGAAGATGATGCAGGGCGCGTGCTTCTTGGCCTGCTCGAACATGTCGCGCACACGGCTGGCGCCGACACCCACGAACATCTCGACGAAGTCGGATCCGGAGATGATGAAGAAGGGCACCTTGGCCTCGCCGGCGATGGCCTTGGCCAGCAGCGTCTTGCCGGTGCCGGGCGGGCCCACCATCAACACGCCGCGCGGAATCTTGCCACCAAGCTTCTGGAACTTGCCTGGATCGCGCAGGAACTCGACCAGTTCGTGCACTTCTTCCTTCGCCTCGTCCACACCGGCGACGTCGGCAAAGGTAACCTTGACCTGATCCTCACCCTGCAGGCGGGCCCGGCTCTTGCCGAAGGACATGGCCCCACGACCACCGCCGCCGCCCTGCATCTGGCGCATGACAAAGATCCAGAAGCCGATCAGCAACAGCACTGGCAGCAGATTCAGCAACAGCCCGAACAGCGAGAAACCGGTCTCGGGCGGCGTCTGCGTGACCTTGACGTTGTTGGCGATCAGCGTCTCGACCAGGCGCGGGTCTTCCGGGGCATAGAGCTCGAATGCCTTGCCGTCCTGCATCTTGCCGGTCATCTTGCGGTCAGCAGCGATCTTGACCTCGACCACCTGCTCGCGCTCGACCCGCTCCAGGAACTCGGAATACGACAGGCCGGCACTGGGTGCTGTGGTCGGTCCGAAGTTGCGGAACACCGCCAGCAACACCAGTGCGATCACAGACCACAGCAGCAGGTTTTTCATCATTTCGTTCAAAACACGCTCCTTTCAACTGCGTCGCACCCAGTTGCGACTACAGTTAACCAACCTCGAATGTACTAGACCTTAAAGCCTGTCGCCAGCGCGTAAACCTCACGACTTCGATCCCGGGAAGCCTTCGGTTTGCGCAGGTTCACCTTGTCGAACTTCGTGCGCAAGACTTTCACGTACTGGTCGAATTCGGTTCCCTGGAACAGCTTGACCAGATACGCACCACCGCGTCGCAGATGCGCACATGCAAAATCCAGGGCCATCTCGGCCAACACCATGGATCTAGCCTGGTCGACCGTCGCCACACCGCTGAAGTTGGGGGCCATGTCCGACAACACAAGGTCCACCTTCGCTTCGCCCAGCAACTTTTCCAACTCGCTCAATACACGATCATCCGTGAAATCGCCGAGGATGAACTCGACGCCGGGCAAGGGATCCATGGGCAGGATATCCAGCGCCACCACCCGGCCGCGGCCCTTGAGCCAGTCCTGTGCCACCTGACTCCAGCCACCGGGCGCCGATCCCAGATCGACAACGACCATTCCCGGCTTCAGCAGGCAGTCCTTCTCCAGCAGTTCCTCCAGCTTGTAGGCGGCCCGCGAGCGCATGCCTTCGGTCTGCGCCTTGCGCACGAAGGGATCGGAGAAATGCTCGTTCAACCATCGACTGCTGCTCTTGCTGCGCCCCATGACCTTGCTGAATCCAGTGACAAACGGCTTCATGATAGCCTTCGCGCCCTCAATTCCCCCGGAGCACAAGTCATGGCTCTCAAAAATGCGCAGAAGAAGTTCCTGCGAGGTCTGGCCCACGACTTGAACCCCGTGGTCATGGTGGCGGATCGCGGCCTGGCACCCAGCGTGCTCAAGGAAGTCGAGATCGCACTGACCCACCACGAACTGATCAAGGTTCGCGTCACCGCCGAAGACCGCGAAGCTCGCGATGCGCTGATCGCCGAGATGATCGCCGCCACCGGCGCCGAACTCATCCACAAGATCGGCCACGTGGTGAGCATTTACCGCCGCAATCCGGAACAGCCGCGCATCGAATTCCCCTGAATAGCAGCCAGATCTTCTTGATCTCCTGACAGCCTGGGCCAGGAACCGAACACATGCAGCTGATGTGGCAACCCGACGAAAGTCCACGCGCCATCACCGGCATTGATGGCCAGCGCGTGCGCATGGGCGCCACCTGGCAAACCCGCAGTTTCTGGGTTGACGCCAGGCGCACACAGCCGTGGACGCCGGCGAGACTGGAAGACATAGACGAGAGTGCGCTGTCCGAATTGCTGGATGCATGCCCGGAAGTGATCCTGCTTGGCACCGGTCCGCGCGCCCGATTGCTGGCACCCGCGCTGCAGGCCGGCATCCTGCGCCGCGGCTGCGGCATCGAGTGCATGGACAATGCTGCCGCAGCCCGCACCTACAACGTGCTGCTGGGCGAAGGCCGCGCGGTGCTGGCGGCGTTTCTGATCGACGCGGATTGATCGATAGTAGGAGCGAGCTCGCGTCGCGACGGGCGATGCGATGATCCAACCCTGAGGCAGGTCGTGGGCAGAAGCAGGACGCGAAGGACGCAAAGGAAGAGCAGAAAGGACGCGAAGAAAAGCGTTCTTGTATGCCAGAGGCTGTGATTGCAGCACTATCGCAGAGGACGACGGCCCACTCGTCCGCCCGCAGGGCCATTGGAGCTCGCCGGTGAAGCGGCGCTGCCCTGAGGAGGGCCGCGCGCCTGCGCGGCCGTTGTCAATCTGACGCCGGCACAAGGCGGCGCCGCAGCGCGGCGCCCGCCAAGGCAGCACCCTGCTAGCCCAGACTCGCCCGCACCCGCTGCTGTTCGAACCGCAGCGCCTCAGGCACACGGTCTCCGAAACTGTCCAGATAACCGCCGATCTCGTCCAGTTCGCGGCGCCAGCCTTCCCGGTCGACTGTGAGCAGCGTATCCAGCGCGCCGTTGAGCTTCTCCAGTCCCCGCAGGTCCAGGTCCTCGCGCCGCGGCAGGAAGCCGATGGGAGTTTCCTCGGCCTCGGCCTTGCCGGCGCAGCGATCGAGTATCCACTGGAGCACGCGCAGGTTGTCGCCAAAGCCCGGCCACAGGAACTTGCCGTCGGCGCCCTTGCGGAACCAGTTGACGTGGAAGATCCGCGGCAGATTCTGCAGGCGCTCGTCGAAGGACAGCCAATGACCGAAATAATCGGCGAAGTTGTAACCACAGAAGGGTTTCATGGCCATCGAATCGCGACGCACCACGCCCACTGCACCGGTAGCTGCCGCAGTGGTCTCTGAGGCCATCGAGGCGCCGACCAGCACGCCGTGACGCCAGTCGCGGGCCTCGAAGACCAACGGCACCAGCGACTCGCGCCGGCCACCGAAGATGATCGCCGAGATCGGCACGCCGGCCGGATTGTCGGCCTGTTCGGTGAAGCTCGGGCACTGGCGCATGGACACCGTGAAGCGGGAGTTGGGATGCGCCGCCGGGCCATTGGCCGGATCGTAGTCGCGTCCCTGCCAGTCGATGGCCGGGGTCTCGTCCGACAGACCTTCCCACCAGGGGCGATTGTCCTCGGTCACCGCGACATTGGTGAAGATCGCATCGTGATTGAGTGTCGCCACGGCGTTGGGGTTGGTCTTGCGGCCGGTGCCCGGCGCCACGCCGAAGAAGCCTGACTCGGGATTGATGGCGTACAGACGCCCATCCGGTCCCGGATGCAGCCAGCAGATGTCATCACCGACGGTCCAGACCTTCCAGCCCTTGTGGGTCTCGGGCGGAATCAGCATGGCCAGATTGGTCTTGCCGCAGGCCGAAGGAAATGCGGCGGCCACATAATGGGTTTCGCCCGCCGGATTCTCGATGCCCACGATCAGCATGTGCTCGGCCAGCCACCCTTCCTGACGCGCCTGCCAACTGGCAATGCGCAGGGCGTGGCACTTCTTGCCCAGCAGTGCATTGCCGCCGTAGCCCGAGCCATAGCTCTGGATCATCAGTTCCTGTGGGAAATGCATGATGAAACGGCGGGCCGGATCCAGTTCGCCGATCGAATGCAGCCCCCGCACGAAACGCCCGTCTCTCTCGATACGCGCCAGCGCCGGCGCCCCCATGCGGGTCATGATGCGCATGTTGGCCACCACGTAGGGACTGTCGGTGATTTCTACACCGCAGCGCGAATACGGAGAGTCGATCGGCCCCATGCAGTAAGGCACCACATACAGCGTGCGTCCGCGCATGCAGCCCTTGAACAGGGCATCCATCTTCTGGTGCGCCTCGTCCGGCGCCATCCAGTTGTTGTTGGGGCCAGCGTCATCGGCGTGGCGGGTGCAAACGTATGTAAGGTGCTCGACGCGGGCAACATCGCTAGGATCGGAACGATGCAGGAAACAGTCAGGATGGGTGTCCGGATTCAGCGGCAGCAGATCGCCGTTCTCCACCATCAAGGCTTCCAGTTCGCGCCTTTCGGACTCGGAACCGTCACACCAGCGAATCTGGTCCGGTTCGGTCAATGCGGCTACTTCCTGAACCCACTGGTTCAGTATTGCAAGCTGAGAGCTCATAGATTTCCTGATAAATCAATGACTTGATAAATTCGCGCCGAGCGCATGCGCGGCAACATAGCGGCAGCGGCGAATAAATTCAATGAAACCTTCGGCGCATCACGCTGCGCCGAACGGTGACCGCATAGCAAGAAGGTAGCGCAGGCCGACCGCCTGCGCTACGGCTCGCGTCGCTTTTCCGAAAGTTCCAGACCGGAGTCCTCGCACCATTCCCTGAGGGCTGCCGTCAGCGCCTGATCCTGATAGTCGTACCAGAGCTGCAACTTTCCGCGATGGTCCAGCAGCGCCTTGAAGCGTCCGAAAGCCCCACGCCGGCCGAAGATTGCCCTGACCTGTTCGTAATCGGCATCCGGCAGCTGCTGCGCCGCAAATCGCAAGGCCAGATGGCTGCCCAGATCGAGGTCGCGGCGATGCGGTACCTGGACGTAGCGTGTGTCGTCCTCGATATCCTCGGGCAACTCCTCCTCTACCCCTTCGCCCTGCCAATGGATGCTGCCGTCTATCCGTGAGACATAAGCCGCGGTCTCAACGGGGCCATCACTGCTGACCCATTCATGGGCCATCACCAATTCATCGAGATACACCAGAGTTCGACTCGGCATCTTCGATCACTCCTTCAATCTCAGCACACACGCCGCAACCTCTTGAGCCACCGGACTTTTCGCACGAGATGAGAACCTTCCGGAAGACTGCCGGTGGCGGCCAGACTCGCCCTGCCTCGCCTACTCGGCCGGAATCAGCGTCTCGATCATGTGTCCCACATAGGCATCGAAGACCTCCTGAGTAAGCCGGGTGCTGCGGAACTGCAAGGTCAGCTGCAACAGACCGATATACGCCGAATAAGCCAGCCGAGCCCGATGCATCGAGGATTCCTCGTTCATGCCTGCCTGCTGGAACACCCGCGCCAGATAGACCATGCGCTCCTCGGAGACCCGATCCATGACCGGCGCCACCACCGGATGATCCGAGGCGCGCAGCAGCGCGGCGTAGATCTTGTGCGATCGCATCTCGCGACTGGTCAGCCGGAACAGCTCACGCAGGCGCTTGCCCGGGTTCTCGATGGACTCGACCCGGGAGATCACGTTGTGGGTATCAGTCTCTTCCCAGCGCTTCAGCGCAGCCTCGATCAGGGCGTCACGCTGGCTGAAATGCCAGTAGAAGCTGCCTTTGGTCACGCCCAGACGACGCGCGAGCGATTCTACCGCGACGGCAGCGACGCCCTCCTCGGCCATGAGTTCCAGGGCGGCCAGCTCCCAGTCCTGCGCCGTCAGGCGTTGTTTTTCTGCGCGTTCGGGGGCCGCCGACGCGCTTTCCAGTGCGTTTGTCATGGGTACGTAGCAGAGACGTGAAGGCTATCCATACGCAAGCGTATTGACAGGCGGCTGCCTCGTCAACATACTCGTCCGTATGGAGTGCACCAAGATGACGCAAACTGGCTCCGCCCTTACCCCGACGGTGCAGATGCATCCCGGTCGAGGAGATCTGTTTCTCGCCGTCGAGCACTACGGCCAGGAGTCCGCACCGCCCTTGCTGTTTGCCCATGGATTCGGTCAGAACCGACACGCCTGGCGTGGCACGGCCACGCAACTGGCCGAGGAAGGCTGGCTTGGTCTGGCCATCGACGGGCGGGGCCATGGCGACTCCGACTGGGCGCCGAATGGTCACTATGAAATGGAGCATTTCGCCGAGGACCTGGCCGCCATTGCCCGCTCCTTGCCAGAAAAGCCGATCCTGATCGGCGCGTCGATGGGCGGCTTGCTGGGACTGCTGGTCGAAGGTGAAGGCCAGGAGAGTCTGTTCCAGGCCATAGTGCTGGTCGATGTCACGCCGCGCTGGGAATCCGAGGGCGTTGGGCGGATCTTGAAGTTCATGGCCCAGCATCCGGAGGGTTTCGACAGCCTCGAACATGCCGCCGAAGAGATTGCGCGTTACCTGCCCCACCGCGAACGCCGCGATCCGGAGCGCCTGCGTACTCAATTGCGGCAGAAATCGGATGGCCGCTGGCGCTGGCATTGGGACCCCCGCCTGCTGGAGCGTGTCGCGGCCGAAGCCGAGCGCTACATCCCGCGACTGCAGGCGGCGGCCAGACGCGTGCAGATACCCGTGCTGCTGCTCAGCGGCGGCCGCAGCGACGTGGTCTCCAAACACACCATCGGCGAATTCCTGCAACTGGTTCCGCATGCCGAACACGTGTGCATCGACGATGCCACGCACATGGTCGTCGGTGATCGCAATGATGTTTTCACTCGGGAGATTTCCCGTTTCCTGCAAGGGCTGTTGCCTCGGCAGGTTTCCACCCTAGGAGAAGTGTGATGTCTGGATTCCTACCCTTACTCGCGTTGATCGCGGTCGGTCTGGCCTGCGGCTTCACCCGTGCCGGTCTCAAGACCTGGACCGTGGCCAGTGCCGCCGCCCTGACACTGGCCTCGCTCTACAGCGGCGCCTCCTGGGTGACCCTGGGGCTGACCTGGGTGGTGTTCGCTGCCATTGCAGTGGTGCTGAACTACCGCCCGCTGCGAGTGCAATTGCTGAGCCAGCCGATGCTGGATGTCTACCAGCGAATTGCGCCGCAGCTCTCCGACACCGAAAGGGTAGCGCTGGAAGCCGGCACCGTGGGCTGGGAAGGAGAGCTGTTCTCCGGTCGCCCGCGCTGGAGCAAGTTGCTCAAGGCGCCAGCGCCACAGCTCAGCGGCGAAGAAAAGGCTTTCATGGACGGTCCGGTCGAGGAAGTCTGCGCACTGATCAACGATTGGGAAATCACGCACGAACGCAACGATCTGTCGCCGCAGGTGTGGGATTTCCTGAAGCGCAACCGCTTCTTCGGCATGATCATCCCCAAGGAATACGGTGGACTTGGCTTCTCCGCGCACGCCCATTCGGTGGTGCTCCAGAAGCTTTCCAGCATCAGCCCGACGGTCAGTTCCACCGTGGCTGTGCCGAACTCACTCGGCCCGGCTGAACTGCTGCTGCATTACGGCACTGACGAACAGAAGAAGCACTATCTGCCACGCCTGGCCGACGGCCGCGAGATTCCCTGCTTCGGCCTGACCAACCCCTGGGCCGGATCCGATGCGACCTCGATTCCGGACTACGGCGTGGTCTGCAAGCGCACCGTCGATGGTCAGGAAGTGCTCGGCATCAGCCTGACTTTCGAGAAGCGTTACATCACTCTGGCGCCGGTGGCCAGCGTCATCGGCCTCGCCTTCCGTCTGCTGGACCCAGATGGCCTGCTGGGTGACAAGAAAGACGTCGGCATCTCGCTGGCGCTGGTTCCGCGCAACACTCCGGGGCTGGAAGTCGGTCGTCGCCATCTGCCGCTGAACATTCCCTTCCAGAACGGACCGGTGAGTGGCAAGGACATGTTCGTTCCGCTGGATCAGCTGATCGGCGGCACCAAGTACGCTGGCCAGGGCTGGCGCATGCTGGTCGAGTGCCTGTCGGTGGGCCGCGCCATCTCGCTGCCCTCGGGTTCCACCGGCAGCGTGCGCATGGCCGCGCTGGCCACCGGTGCCTACGCCCGCATCCGCAAGCAGTTCGGCATGTCGATCGGGCGCTTCGAGGGTATCGAAGAGGCGCTGGCGCGGATCGGCGGCCTGACCTACGCCGTCAGCGCGGTCTCCCGCATGACCGCGGCCGCGGTGGATCAGGGTGAAAAGCCGGCCGTCACCTCGGCCATCGCCAAGTACCACGCCACCGAACTGGGTCGCTCGATCATCCAGGATGCCATGGATGTCCACGGCGGCAAGACCATCATCCTCGGGCCGAAGAACTATCTGGGGCGTCAGTGGCAGGGTTCGCCGATCAGCATCACTGTGGAAGGCGCCAACATCCTGACCCGCAACATGATCATCTTCGGTCAGGGCGCGGTACGCTGCCATCCCTATGTTCTCAAGCTGATGCAGGCGGCCAGCGTGGCCGATCCGCAGCGGCGCATCAGTGAGTTCGACAACGTGCTGTTCAAGCATGTCGGTTTCGCGGTGTCCAATGCCTGCCGCGCGTTCTTGTACGGTTTGACCCACAGCCGCATCGGCACTGCCCCGGGCGATAGCTACACCAAGCGCTACTACCGCAAGCTGTCGCGCTACAGCGCTGCGCTGGCGCTGGTCGCCGACACCTCGATGCTGCTGCTCGGCGGCAAGCTCAAGCAGAAGGAGCGCATTTCGGCACGGCTGGGCGATGTGCTGAGCTATCTGTACATCGCTTCGTCGATGCTCAAGCGCTTCGAAGATCAGGGCCGTCCTGAACTCGACCGTCCCTTCCTGGCCTGGGCCTTCCACGAGTGCATCCATCGCATCCAGGCGGCACTGGACGGCGTGCTGCGCAATTTCCCGGTGCGCCCGGCGGCCTGGCTGCTGCGGGCCCTGGTGTTCCCGATCGGGCGTCTGGAAGCCTTGCCCGGTGACCGCCTGGGCCGTCGCGTCGCCACCCTGCTGATGTACCCGAACGAGGCCCGCGATCGACTGGGCGAGTTCTGCTACCTGACACCCACCGCCAACAACCCGGCCGGCCAGATGAACAGCGTGCTGGCATCGATCATCGAAGCCGAGCCGATCGAGCGCAAGCTGGCCAAGGCCGCCAAGGCGGGCACGCTGACCGCACCGGATGCCGAGGCGCAACTCGCCGAGGCCGTGCAGTACAACGTCATCACCGAGGTCGAACGAGATCTGCTGATACGTACTCGCGCGGCCACCGCCGACATCATCGCCGTCGATGATTTCGACACCGCCGATCTGGTTGCCGGCCGTCGTACCGAAGCCGGTGCCCGTGCCAATCTGCGCAGCGCTGCCTGAGGGTGTACCGATGAGCGCCGAATCCGCGAAGAATCCCAAACATCTCCCGGGTGCTCGCAGTGCGGCGCTGCGACTGTTCCGGCGCTGGGGCAACAGCGGCTTCGGCCGCTGGCTGTGCTCTCGCGCCATCTGCTTCCAGGCCCCCTATTTCAGCAGCATCTCGCCGCTGCTGGAATTGCTGGAACCGGGACACGCGATCGCCTCGATCAAACAACGTCGAAGCGTGCAGAACCATATCGGCACCGTGCATGCGATTGCCCTGTGCAATCTGGCCGAATTCGTCGGTGGTTTGGCCACCGACGCGGCGGTGACCGCCGAGCAGCGCTGGATTCCTAAGGGCATGACCGTGCGCTACCTGAAGAAGGCGCTTGGACCCATGCGCGCCGAGGCCCAACTGGACAATATCGGCGAACTAAGCGAGGGGGCCGAGAAAATCGCCCGCGTGGTCATCAAGGACCGCCAGAACGAGACGGTGTTCAGCGCCGACATCAGCATGTGGGTGAGTCCCAAGCGGGGGTAATCACTTAGCGCGTAGCCCGTTGCGCCGCGCAGCGGCTCAGCGGGGCTTTTCCGCGTCTCCGCCCGGGAGCGCTGCTTGAAGGCAAGGCAGCGAACGCCGCCATCATTCGGCACCCGATGCGCCATCAAGCGTGCCACTAGTGTGGTGCCCGTTTCGGGAAACTCCCATGACCGTGCAGGTACCGAAGTGTTGCACCTTCGAACACGCAGCTGATAAGTCACTTCAGATATCAGCTCCATACATCTGATTTGTATCACTATTCGATGCACGAGTGGCCATGGTTTGCTGGCCTTTGATGCGCTTGCGGAGACCTGCTCCTTCGTGACCTTCCCGTTCTTCCCCGCTAGAGTCCATGGTCCGCTGCATATCGATGTCCGCTGGAGGTCACCATGAATCATTGGCGCTGGACGGCACTTCCGGCCTGCATCGCACTGCTTTGCGGCTGCGCGCAATCAAACTCTGCTCCACCCTCGGACGCTGATGCGCAAAAGCTGGCCGGCGAGGCCAAAGCCATGGTCCAGCGCATCAATGACGAGGCCTTCGAGCGCCAGCGCGAATCCAGTGCGGCCGGCTGGGTGGCCGCCACCTATATCAATGACGACACCCAATTGCTGGCAGCGCGCGCCCAGCAGCGCGATCTGGCCTATCAGGCGAAGGTGCTCGACGAGGCCCGCCGCTACACCGATGCCCGTCTGGACAACAGCACCCAGCGGTCGCTGGATCGTTTGCTCAACCAGACGGTGTTGCCGCCGGCGTCGGCTGCCGAGCAGGCCGAATTGACCACGATCGGCGCCCGCCTTGAGGCCGCCTACGGTTCTGCCAAGTCCTGCCCCGATCCGGACAAGCCGGAGAGCTGCCGCGATCTGATCGAACTGTCGCGGGTGCTGGCGGAAAGCCGCGACCCGGCCGCGCTTCGCCAGGCCTGGATCGATTGGCACGACACCGCGGCGGTCATGCGCGACGACTATCGGCGCTATGCCGAACTGATGAATCACGGCGCCCGGGAATACGGATACAAGGACACCGGCGACCTCTGGCGCAGCGGCTACGACATGTCGGCCGAGGATTTCTCGCTGGAAACCGAGCGCCTGTGGAGCCAGGTGCAGCCGCTGTACACCTCACTGCAATGCTATGTGCGCACCCGGCTGAACCAGCATTACGGTGATACCGAAGTGCCCAAGACCGGCCCGATCCCCGGGCATGTGCTCGGCAATATGTGGCAACAGGACTGGTCAGCCATCTATCCGCTGGTCGAGCCCTACCCCGGCGTTGCCAGCCTGGACGTCAACAGCGGCTTGCAGAAGGCGAAGTACGACGCGGCCAAGCTCACGCGTCAGGCCGAGGGTTTCTACACCTCGCTGGGCATGCCCGAGCTGCCGCAGAGTTTCTGGCAGAAGTCGATGCTGACCAAGCCGGCCGACCGTGACGTGCAGTGCCATGCCAGCGCCTGGGACATCGACATGAAAGGCGATGTCCGAATCAAGATGTGCATCGAGGCCGACGAAGAGAATCTGCGCACGATCTATCACGAACTCGGTCATGTCTATTACTACCTGGCCTACCAGCAGCTGCCGCCGCTGTTCCAGACCGGCGCCCATGACGGCTTTCACGAGGCCATCGGCGATACCGTGGTGCTGTCGCTGACGCCCGGCTATCTGGCCAGGATCGGCCTGATCGATGCCCCGAAACAATCGAATGAAGCCCTCATCAACGCCCAGATGAAGATGGCGCTGGAGAAGATTGCTTTCTTGCCCTTCGGCAAGCTCATCGACCAGTGGCGTTGGGGCGTGTTCGACGGCTCGATCAAGCCGGAAAACTACAATCGCAGCTGGTGGGAGCTCAAGCAACGTTACCAGGGCGTGATGCCGCCGGTGCCGAGGGATGAAACCCGCTTCGATCCCGGCGCCAAATATCACGTACCCGCCAACACGCCCTACACCCGTTATTTTCTGGCGCATATCCTGCAGTTCCAGATACAGCGTGAGCTCTGCCGCGCGGCAGGCGACAACGGCCCCCTGTACGATTGTTCCATTTTCGACAACAAGGAAGCCGGTGCACGCTTCTGGGCCTTGCTGCAACGCGGCGCCAGCCAGCCCTGGCAGCAGACCATGAAGGAATTCAGCGGTAGTGAGCAGATGGATGCCAGCGCGATCCTTGAGTATTTCCAACCCCTGTCAGCCTGGCTGGATCAGCAGAATGAAGGACAACGCTGTGGCTGGTGATGCATTCTTCCCAGCGCTGAGAGCAGGACTCACCCTGCCCTGACACCGCTGTCGAGGATCATCTGTGCTGCTCGGAGAGGACTTTCTGCTGCTGTCGCTGGATGTGAGCTCCGGACTGCCATTGCCAGGTCTGGCAGTCCTGCAGCGACCGGCCTTTCTGGCGGCCTGTCTGCTGGCGGAACTGGCGGTACACCAGCAGGTAGGCTGGAACCCAGACGGCGTGCAGATCTTCGACGAGTTGCCGAGTTACCATGGGCTGATCAGCCAGTCTGTCGATGCCTTGCGGCGGGCGCCGGCTGCCAATCCGGCCGATGCCATCCGCACCATCGGCCGGGAGGTGCGCGATCTGCGTCTGCAACTGCTCGACAGCCTGATCACTCGCGGACTCTTGCACGAAGGCAGTCGCCGCAGCTACTGGCTGTTCGGCCAGCGCCGTTACCCGGTGCGTTCCATCCGCGCCCGCAACGAAGCCATGGAGCACCTGATGGAAGCCACCACCGGGCGCAGTGCATCCATGCGCAGCACGGCCTTGTTGCTGCTCAGTGACGCCACTGCCGCCAACGGACATCTGCTGAGCGCGGCTCAAGCCAACGAAGCCAGCGCCCGAGCCACCGCGCTCATCCAGGAAGTCAGACATCATCTGCCGGAGGCGCGCGAGTGGAGCAACACCCACAGCGCCATTGCCCTGCTTACCGGTATCGCCGAGGCACTCCCACACGTGATGTGAGCGAGGGCTTGCGCCAGGGCTCAATCGGCGCAGGAGCGAGCTCGCGCCGCGAAAAATGCAGAGTAGGAGCGACCTCGCGTCGCGACCGAGAACGGTCGGAATTCGGCACTGCCGGTCGCGCCGCAAGGGCGCTCCTACGAAAAGAAGCAGGTCGGTGTGCCCGCGGAACCTCCGGAACCATGCTTCCATGGGCGTGAGGCCTGTCACGAGGCACACCAATCGCCGACCAGTGCACCGTTGCACACATGTTTTCACTTGACTGACACATCTGCAGCGCATGCTTCGCCAGCTCACTTCGAGCCGTATGGGGATACGACATGAAGAGCTTGCGCTGGATCACGCTGGGGGCGTGTTTGCTGGTGTTGTCGGGCACGGTGTCTGCCGCCGCCTATCTGAGAGTGGTTTCCTGGAATCTGCTGCATGCCGGTTACAGCGGGCAAACCGACTGGAATGACTACGCCACGCAGGCGTGGACCAAATTCGGCACCACCGCATCGGCATCCAATGGTGTCGACCTGATCTTTGCCCAGGAAGTGATGTATGACACCGCAGCCGCCAGTCTGGCTGCTGCCCTGAACAGCGTCACCGGCTACACCTGGGATTACCGCGTGACCGCTGCCATCGGCCGAAGCAGCTACAAGGAGCGCTACGCGGTGTTCTTCCGCACCGATCGCGTCCAGATCCTGTCGCATTCGGTCTGGACCGACACCGGCGACAAGTTCGAACGCGAGCCCCAGATCGTCAAGTTGCGACATATCCAGACCGGCGCCGACTACACCTTCATCAATTGGCACACGGTGTTCGGCACCACCGCCGAACGGCAGGCCGAGATTCAGCAGATCGCATCCGTCTTCAGTTCCATCCAGTCGAGCAGCAGCAGCGATCAGGATGTCATACTGCTCGGCGATCACAACCGCGATGCCACTTCTCCGTGGTGGAGCACGTTGATCGGCCAGTCACCGGCGGTGAGCAACAAGGTCAACGATCTGACCTCGATCAACACCAGCTGCGCCTTCGCCAGCGCCTATGACCACTTCTGGTTCCAGAGCAGCTACGTCACCGAGTTCTCGAGTGCAGGTCGCGATTACATCGCCGACATGTGCGCCTTCCGCAATGTTTCCGATCACGCGCCGATCTTCCTGTCGCTGTATTCGTCAGCCGATACCGACTAGCGAGCGCCGTGCACCGCGGTTGCCGCACGCAGCCGCGGTGCAAGGCCGGAAGGTCGTGTGCGCCGCTCCGCATGGTTTCCATTATCAAAGCAGGCCGAGAGTGCCGCGCAGCGGCTTCCCGGCAGGATCGATGAATTCAGACACCGGCAATCTGACACTCGCGGCAGTTGGCGAATACCGAGTCCGTCAGGTCGGTGCCTCCGCCTGATGCGCCAGGCACTCTGGATCACCCTCGCCATCGCGCTCGTCAGCCTGATGGTCTGGCATCTGCAAGACGAGAGCGACCCATCGCCTGCAACGCCCGTCACCACAGTCGCCACTGCAGACCAGCCAACGCCCATCCACACCGCCGACGCCGTGCTCGGTCCCTACACCGCCTCCTCGGTGGACTCGAATCCGGCCCGGGAACTGATTCGCTTTGAGACCCTGCTGTTGCCCGATGGCTCAATCGGTGCCAGCAGCGACTCGGTGCGCCTGGGTCTGGCCTACGTTTCAGCGGACGAAGCCCGCACCTGGCAAGCGTGGAAGGACGGCGGTTCCGAAGGCGCGGGCCCAGCCAGTTATGCCGAACTCGCGACCGTCGTACGCTGGCTGGACTTGCCGGCCGAGCGGCTCGCAGACGGCAGTGTGCGTGTGGGTCCAATCACCATCCCAGCTGCTGATCGTTACGAGCTGCAGGCTCGATCAGCCAGCCCCCTGCACTTTTATCTGGCCACCTTCAGCGCCGACGCCTATCCCGTCAATGTGACTCCCACCGTGGCTGCGGGCTTGCGCATTGTCCACCAACCCGCGCCCGATGCCGACGTCCGAGTGCTGCTGCGCCGCACGGCAGACCTTGATGCCAGCGCCGAATGGCAATCGCTGATGGCGCGTGAGGCGCCGCAGCTGTTGGGCGCCTATGACGATAGCTCGGTAGCTGTGGTGCCCGGCGCCGTCCTTGCGCCACTGCCGCCAGGCCCACTGGACGTCATTCTCGAGATCGACGGCATCGAGGCCGAGCGCTTGCCCGCGGATCTTCGCGCCGGGACCATCACCGAATTGCGCTTCGACCCCGTCAAGCAGACCGTCGCGCAAGCCGTGTCGGTGCAGCTGCAGCTGGATTTCGTGGTCGAAGGCTCGGGCCAACCCATACCCGATATCGAAGTCACCTGGTTTGGCGGCAAGATCGACCAGACCCGCACCACCAATGCCCGCGGCAGCGTGAGCTTCAAGGGCGTCGACCGCCAGAAGATTCAGCGATTCAACCTGCAAATGCCAGTGACCAGCGACGAGCTGCCCAGATGGCCCGATCAAAGATCCATCGAGTTCAGACCCGACGCCGAGCCCCCCGCAAACCTCAGGTCCCGGCAGATCCACAAGACGATCGAACTGCGACCCCTGCAATGGCTGATGGTCCGCACCGGCACACTGGCAATTCCCAAGATCCCCCAGCGCAACCATCCATTTCCCATCTTCGTGCTCCAGCGCGAACAGTCCGGGGCATGGACAGACGTTGCCGCTGACCGTTTCATCCCGATCGCCGACGGCATAGCCGCATCCCTGCAGGAGCCGGGCCGCTACCGACTGGTGGCCCTGCAAGCACCGTGGTCTCTGCTCTATTCCACGCCTAGCCAGACTCAGTCTGCCAGCGGTCGCTACCCAGTCAGCCTGATCCCCGATCCCGGCCGCCCGGTCACCATCACCGTCTTCAGCGCCGGAGTCCCCCTGGCGCGCGCCCCAGTCTCCCTGCGCGGCCCCGTCCGCGGCCTGCCCGCCTCCGCCATTGATACCGACCCCCAAGGCCAGATCCACCTCAACGGCGTTACTGAGTCCAGCCTCGAACTGGAAGTGCCAGGCTACCGGAGCATTAGCGCAGACCTGCGATCGGCGAGCGCGCTGGTCGAGTTGAGCCCTGACCAGGAGTCAGAATAAGGCCGTTGACCTGCTGCGCGCTGCATCGCCAGCTTGCGACACACTCGTTTCCCCGAGACGATTTCTGGCCCAAAAGCATTCATTAACCCGGCAACCAATTATGTCAGTCAGCGAGCATGGCGAGCCCACGGATGGGTGAAGGAGGCACGAACGCGCTCAGGGGTGCGCTGCAGAACTTCCATGAAAGCGCGTGCGGCGCTCCAGAGGTCGTGTGTGGTGCGTTTGAGTTCTTGGCTTCGCAGCACCGCCTTCAAATCCCGGTTCAGATATTCGTCGGAATTGGCTTCGGGCGTGTACGACGGCAAATAGAACGCCTCTATGCATTCGCTGCGCTCGGCAAGCCATTCCTTGACCTGTCGAGCGTGATGCACGCGCAGGTTGTCGAGAATCAGGAAGACCTTGCGACCTTCGGCTTCCTGGATCAGTCGATCCATGAAGTCGATGAAACGGTCGGTGTTGATCGCGCCGGGGTAGAAGGCAAAGCGCACCAATCCCTGGTTGGTCACCGCCGAGATCATGGTCACGTGCGACCAGCGGGCTGTGTGCGGCAGAACCGGGGTCTTGCCGGCTGGCGGGTAGCCGCGAACCCACGCGGTATCTTGCTTCACCGCAGTCTCGTCGGCCCAGTAGATCTCAGCGTTTTCTGCCTTCGCACGGGCCTGGATCTGCGGGTACTCCACCGCCAACCAGCGCTCGACGTCCGCAGGCCGCTGCTCCAGCGCGCGCTTGATCGGACGCTGAGGCGTCATTCCCC